>JAJYAX010000110.1 GCA_021779275.1 Deltaproteobacteria bacterium
TCTCGATCAGGGCATGGGATTCGTTCCTGTAGAGCTGCATGGTTCGATTCACCATCCGCAACCGGTGATCCTCGGCAGGTTTCAAGGACGCAGAGGCCGTGACTCCGGGATCAGACACCTCTTCTCTCATGACAGGCGCTCCTTTTTGAAAAATGCATACTCCCCGATTGAGGCCTCCGTCAGTCGGTTGCAGCCCTGACGCAGGCTTCGCCGGACTCCGGCTCAGGTGAATTCCGGCTCACCCTGGATATTCGTCTGCAGCAACTGGTACCATCGAACAAAGGCGTCAATGAAGATCAGGGTCATCAGGATCATCAGAACGACAGACATGCCGGCGAGAAGATAGAGGCCTTTCGGGTAGAAGTTGTTGACGATATTCAGATAGCCCGCCGACATGGTCACCGGGATCATCAGAAGACCCGGGATCGCGGTAATCCAGGCATACCTGGCCTTGCCCATCCGGATGAGCATGGTGGTGCCGATAATCAGGGCGCAGGTCGCCAGCAGCTGGTTGGCCATGCCGAACATAGGCCAGATGGTGGAGATACTGCCGGTATAAACAAGATATCCCCAGGAAAAGGTGAAGAGAAAGCTGGTCAAGGCGGTTCCCGGCATCCAGGTCCTGTCGACAAACCGGGGATGGACCTTCCCCAGCATTTCCTGCAGCATATACCTGCCGACACGGGTGCCGGTATCCACCGCGGTCAGAATAAACACGGCCTCGAACATGATGGCGAAGTGATACCAGTAGGCGGTCAGTTCCTTGAAAACCGGCATCTTCGAGAAGATATAGGCCATGCCGACGGCCAGCGAGACGGCGCCGCCCGGCCTTCCCTGGAGTTGTTCTCCGACGGCGGTCGCCAGCTCCGGGAGATGGACCGTTGACACCCCCAAGGCGGCGAAGGCCTTCGGGGCCGCGTTTATCGCGAAATAGTCGGCGGGCACCAGCACGCAGGCGGCCATCAGGGCCATAATGGCCACCATGCCTTCCACCAGCATCGCCCCGTAGCCGACAAAGAGGATGTCCTTTTCGTTGGCGATCATCTTGGGTGTGGTCCCGGTGCCGATAATGGCGTGGAAACCGGAAAGGGCGCCGCAGGCGATGGTTATGAACAGAAACGGGAAGATATTACCCGGGATAACCGGTCCGCCGCCGGCGGCAAAGCTGGTGACGCTGTCCATCTGCAGTTGCGGATGGACGTAGGCGATTCCCACAATCAGGGCGATAATCGTTCCGAGTTTCAGGTAGGTGGAGAGATAGTCACGGGGACAGAGCAGGAACCAGACCGGCAGGACCGAAGCGAAAAACCCATAGACCGGTATCAGGATGGCCAGCTGGTTCTTGCTGTAGTTGAACCAGGCGGCAATCGCAGGGTTATGGGCGATATAGGGGCCGGTAAATATGGTCAGGGCCAGAAGGGCCACACCGATGATGCTCGCCCCCATGACATCCCCCGGCCGGATTTTCTCCATATAAATCCCCATCAATATGGCGATGGGCATGGTGCAGACAACCGTGTAGGTCCCCCAGGGGCTTTGAAAAAGGGCATTCACGACGGCGATGGAAAGCCCGGCCAGGGTCAGGATCAGAATGAAGAGGATCGAGAAAGAGGCAATGATCCCCGCCCGTTTTCCGATCTCCGTTTCGGCGATATGGCTGAGGCTCTTACCCTTATGGCGAACCGAGGCATAGAGCACGATCATGTCGTGCACGGCCCCGCCCACCACACAGCCGATAATGATCCAGAGCGTACCCGGCAGGTAACCGAATTGCGCGGCCAGGACCGGACCGAGCAGAGGACCCGCGGCGGCGATGGCGGCAAAATGATGCCCGAAGAGAACGTACTTGTTGGTCTTATGGTAATCCCGGCCGTCTTCCATGGCGACCGCCGGGGTCGGCCGGTCGGCGTTGAGCTCCAGTACGGTCCTGGCTATCCACATTCCGTAAAACCTGTAGGCAATGGCGAAAATCCCCAGCGCCGCGAAAACAATGGTCAAAGAATTCATTCGTCCTCTCCTTCTGGTGAATAATCTCTTACAAGAGCGGGTAGAAACAGCGAGAAGAAACATTCCTTGATCTCTCCAGAACGCCGAGGGGAT
Organism: Deltaproteobacteria bacterium; assembly: GCA_021779275.1. Classification (GTDB taxonomy): domain Bacteria; phylum Desulfobacterota; class Desulfobulbia; order Desulfobulbales; family Desulfocapsaceae; genus CAIUQR01. The sequence continues at coordinate 2,101 of JAJYAX010000110.1, forward strand.
TACTGCAGCAGAATCATCCTCGTATCGAACGCGCCGATATCGCGTGAATGGCTCGTTTTCCGGACAGACCGTTTTTTTCTTTCACGTCAAATATGGAGGGAGACGGGAGGAAAGACAATACTGCAGTAGGAGAGACAGTGCGGTGATTAAATACGGTGTTACAGCAGAGAAGTGATGAATTTTTTAAGGTTTTTTTTCTTATTTGTTATCCTGAGTTTTTTCCGTATGTTTTCCCGGTACGACTCTATGGTTCTGACGGAGAGGCCCAGGAGATCGGCTATTTCCTTGGTCGTCTTATTCTGCCGGATATAGTGGACAATCTGGAGTTCCCGGGGGGCAAGTTTGGCGGTGGTCAGGATAGTGTCATGGGGGTGCTCCGAGAAGACGTCCAGGAGATTGGCCTGGGCCGTCTCCATATAATCCCTGGTCGAACCGTTGGCGCGGCTTTGGGCCTTTTTCAGGAGCGGGAGGACCGTCTCCACCGTCTTGGCGGCAATCTCCCTTCTGATCTCGCTATGCTCCTGGTCTCTTCTCTTCAACATCACATTCAGGGTTGCGTTTATATCATGCAGCTCCCGGTTCTTTTCCTGCAATTCTTTTTCCCGGAGCAGCAGGGTCTCCAGGGCGGTCTTCAGCTCATCGACGGTCCGGCTCAGGTCCGCCGTCCTTTCCTCGACCTGCCGTTCCAGGTCGGCCCGGGCCTCCCGGAGACTCTGTTGCGTGCTCAGCAGCTCACGGTTCTGCAGGTGGGCGTTTTCATAGGTTGAAAGCAGGAGATCCAGGATCTGCAGGCGTTCGGCGGCGATAAGATACCTCCTGCCGGAGAAAAAGACCTCGGTGCCCCTGCCGGTCTCCGCATTTTTACGCAGCTCCCTGTTGGCGACCAGATACTCGATGCGGGAGATAATATAGGTCTCATCGTAGGGCTTGGTGATGAAGTTGTCGGCCCCGGCCTCCAGTCCCTTGACGACATCCGCCGGTTCCGCAAGCGAGGTGACCAGGATGACCGGCACCTCCCTCAGCCTCTCCTCGGATCTGATGCGCCTGCAGAGTTCATAGCCGTCCATCCCGGGCATCAGGATGTCGGTGACGACCACATCCGGGATCCGCCGGCGCAGGCAATCCAGGGCCTCTTTCCCATTGACGGCAAGCCGGACGCCGAAGCCCTTCTTCTCCAGGATATAACGCAGCTGCTCGGCCTGTGTCCGGCTGTCCTCGACAATTAAGATATCAAGATGATTATTTCCCATTGTCTCTTTCATTGCTCCTCCGGTTCCTTGTGCTTTTATTCATGATTCCGGCTTCCGCTCCCAGGTGCCACAGGATTGTTTTCTTTAATGGTCTTGTAATATTCAGGATAGAGCCTTTCGGCGCACTCAGGACAAATACTATGGCTGAATTTCGCCTGGGAATGGTCTCTGATATAGGACTCGATCTGGTTCCAGTATCCCTTGTCGTCACGGATCTTTTTGCAGCCGGCGCAGATGGGGAGCAGACCGCTCAGGGTCTTGATGTTGGCCAGGGCCTCCTCCAGCCGTTCATTGGACTCCCGCAGTTTTTTCTGCATGGCGAGCAGTTCACGGTTCTGCAGATGGGCGTTTTCATAGGTTGAAAGCAGAAGATCCAGTATCTGCAGGCGTTCGGCGGCGATATGATATCTCTTGCCGGAGAAAAAGACCTCTGTGCCCTTTTCAGCCTCTGAGCCTTCGCGCAGCTCCCTGTTGGCGACCAGATACTCGATGCGGGAGATAATATAGGTCTCATCGTAGGGTTTGGTGATGAAGTTGTTGGCCCCGGCCTCCAGTCCCTTGATAACATCCGCCGGTTCCGCAAGCGAGGTGACCAGGATGACCGGCACATCCCGCAGTCTCATTTCGGATCTGATGCGACTGCAGAGTTCATAGCCGTCCATCCCGGGCATCAGGATGTCGGTGACGACCACATCCGGGATCCGCCGACGCAGGCAATCCAGGGCCTCTTTGCCGCTCACGGCAAGCCGGACGCTGAAGCCCTTCTTCTCCAGGATATAGCGCAGCTGCTCGGCCTGTGTCCGGCTGTCCTCGACAATAAGGATGTCAAGATCATCTCGTTTCTCGCTATTTTTCATCTGCTCACCTGATGCCTCTCCGCTGCTCTCTTGCCCATCGCAATACTCGTCAATACCTGGGCGATCCTGTCCGCGGCAATGACATAGTGCGCCGCATCCAGCCGCACCGCCTCACCCGGCATACCGTAGACCACCGAACTCTGCTCATTTTGGGCAATGGTGACCGCCCCCGCCTCTTTCATCAGCCTCAGCTCGGCGCTCCCGTCCTTGCCCATGCCTGTCAACAGCACGCCGACCGCATGAGGACCGTAAACCTCTGCCGCCGACCGGAAAAGATGGGAGACCGAAGGCCGGAGCCCGTTTTCCGGCCGGCTGCAGGTACAGGAAATCCTGCCGGTGGCGTCCATCCCCATATGGGCGTCCTCCGGCGCGATGTAGACATGGCCGGGCCGCGTCATACTGCCATGCACGGGCACATGAACGGGCAGGGAGGAGGTCTGGCCCAGCCATTCGGCAAAGCCCCGGATAAACCCTTTGGCCATATGCTGCACGATCAGGACCGGGGCGGGGAAATCAGCCGGGAGTCTGGCCAGGATCTTCTCTATCACCGGAGGGCCGCCGGTCGAGGCCCCGATGGCCACGACCTTCACGCTGGCTGCCGGAAGGGTCACTGCCTTTTCCTTGGGCGGCAGGCCTCTTCCGGTCTTTCGCGCCCAGCGTCTGACCACCTTGATCTCGGACATCAATTTTATCGTTGCAAGCAAATGCCTGGCGTCCTTTTCATGGCCGGGGTGCCCGATACCCTGCGGCTTCGGCAGCACGGTGAGGGCGCCCGCCTCTATGGCGCGAAACGAGGTCTCCAGGTCCTGCATACCGGCGCTGCCCGTCACGATCACGATGGGTACCGGATTGGTCTCCATAATAATCCGCGTCGCCTCAAACCCGTCCATCTCCAGCATATGGATGTCCATGGTGATAAGGTCCGGTGTGTTATGCGCCATGAACTCCACGGCCTCTCTGCCGCTGCCGGCCGTCCCCATGACCCCAATGGCCGCATCGGAATCCAGAAGGTGGATCAACAAGGCGCGTGCGACCGGTGAATCATCAACAACGAGAACCCTGATCATGTCAGTCTGTCGATAACCTCCAGCAGGTTGCTTTGATCAAAACTGCTCTTGACGATATAGGCGTTGGCCCCGACATCAATCCCGCGCTCCCTGTCCTCCCGGGATTCCAGCGCCGTCACCAGCACCACCGGCAGCCGGGAATATTGCTTCTCCGCACGAATGCTCGCGGTGAGTTCAAAACCATCCATCCGGGGCATCTCCACATCCGACACCACGACATCGAAGTCCCGGACCTTGAGCGCGGTCAGCGCGTCGACACCGTCAACCGCCGTCTGGACCGCATACCCGGCCGATTCGAGAATATTTTTTAGCAGCATCCTGGCCGTAATCGAATCCTCCACCACCAGAACGGAGCTGCTTTTCCCCGGTTCTTCCACAGTTTCGCCGGTGGCTGGCGGCGCCGTCCGCACCGCGGTCCTGAAGAGATCGGACATATTCAGGACGGGAACCACCTTGCCGCTGCCGAGGACGGTGGCGCCCATGATGTTTCTGACCCGCGCCAGCTGCAGGCCGAGCGGCTTGACCAGCACCTCCTGTTCGCACACGACCTCGTCCACCCGAAAGGCCATGCGTATTTCAGCCGAGGACGCCACCACCACCTGGACATGGGCATCATCGCCCCCCGGCCTCCTGCCTGCCGCCTTGAGTCCCAGCACGTCGCCAAGCCGGACAAGCGAGACCGGCTGCCCCTCAAGGGTAAGCGTTTCG
>JAJYAX010000111.1 GCA_021779275.1 Deltaproteobacteria bacterium
TTGTCTGTCAATAGCCGGGAAAGGCGGCTGCAAGGGTTTGTATGATCTTGAATATGGTGCAGGAGTGGTTACAGTGAAGGCGATGGTTGAAAGTGTCCTCCGTTTTTGAAGAAAAGGTGCAGGCAGGGGGCGTGCGGAAATTTTGGTAAATGGATATAACGATGAATATTCAGTGGTTGCAGCATGTGCCGTTTGAGGGGCTGGGGGCAATCGGGGGGTGGGCAGGGAGAATGGGGCACACCCTTTCCCGCACCCGCCTGTTTGCAGGCGACCTCTTTCCTGAACAGGGCGAATTCGGGCTGCTGGTAGTTATGGGCGGTCCGATGGGGATCTATGATGAGCAGGAGTATCCGTGGCTGGCGGCGGAGAAGGCCTTTATCCGGGCAACCATCGAGGCGGGCAAACCGGTGCTGGGCATCTGTCTGGGAGCACAGCTCCTGGCGGATGTCCTGGGGGCGCGGGTGTCTGCCAATAAGGAGAAGGAGATCGGCTGGTTTCCGGTAACACGGACCGATTCCGTCCCCGGTGGTCTTGCAAGTGTTCTGCCGGAGAGGCAGACGGTCTTTCACTGGCATGGTGATACCTTTGGCCTTCCCGCAGGTGCGGTCCATCTGTATGCGAGCGCCGGCTGTACAAATCAGGCCTTTCTCTATACAGACAGGGTCCTAGCCCTGCAGTTCCATCTGGAGACCACCCGGGAGAGCGCGGCCGCGCTCCTTGAGAATTGCCGGCATGAGCTGGCGCCGGGCCCCTGGATCCAGACGGAGCCGGAGATTGTCGAGGGGCTTGGAAAATTTACCGGGATCAATCTGACCATGGACGCGATCCTTGCGTATCTGACAGCATTTTAACATTCAGCATAATACGGCATCCATATGATATTGAGAAAAATAATTACACTATTCTGCTGTGCTCTTCTGCTCTTTGTCGCCGGTGTTGCCGGTCCGGTATCGGCCGAGGAGCAGCATCAGGATTCCTGGCATAAGGTCGGCAAGAAGGTTGATGAAACGGCGGAGGCAGTTGGTGATGCGACCAGAGAAACGGTGAATAAAACCAGGGAGGTCGTGGATACCACCAGGGAAAAAGGTACGCAGGCCTTGGACAGGGCCAGAGAAGAAGGAAAAAGAACCCTGCAGGCGGGAAAGGAAGAGAGCAGGAGCCTCTGGCAACAGGTAAAGGACAGAGCCCGGGAGTTCTATGAACAGACCCGGGAGGGCATCCATAAGGCCACTGCACCTGCAGAGAATGAAAAACCGGCCAAAGCACCGGCCTCGCCGCCGCCGGAGAAGTGATTTCAGCTAAAGGGGGATAAGGACTTCTTCCCTATCCCCCCTTTTGCCGCTGAGCCTGGTCTACGAGGCCTGCTCCAGGGCCACGGCCACAGCCACTGAGGCGCCGACCATGGGGTTGTTGCCCATGCCGATCAGACCCATCATCTCCACATGGGCGGGCACCGAGGAGGAGCCGGCGAACTGAGCGTCAGAATGCATGCGGCCCATCGTGTCGGTCATGCCGTAGGAGGCGGGACCGGCGCCCATATTGTCGGGATGCAGGGTGCGCCCGGTGCCGCCGCCGGAGGCCACGGAAAAGTACTCTTTCCCCTGTTGAATACACTCTTTTTTATAGGTGCCGGCCACCGGATGCTGGAAACGGGTCGGGTTGGTGGAGTTGCCGGTGATGGAGACATCGACGCCCTCCAGATGGTTGATGGCCACCCCTTCCCGGACATCATCGGACCCAAAGCAGCGGACCTTGCCCCGGTCGCCGTCGGAGTAGCGGGTCTCGGCCACCACCTGCAGTTTGCCTGTGGCGTAGTCGAATTTGGTCTGGACGTAGGTGAAGCCGTTGATCCGGGAGATGATCTTGGCGGCGTCCTTGCCCAGACCGTTCAGGATCACCTTCAGGGGCTCTTTGCGGACCTTGTTGGCCGACCGGGCAAGACCGATGGCGCCTTCGGCGGCGGCAAAAGACTCGTGGCCGGCCAGGAAGGCGAAACACCGGGTCTTTTCCTTCAGCAACATGGAGGCCAGATTGCCATGGCCGATGCCGACCTTGCGGTCATCGGCAACCGAGCCGGGAATGCAAAAGGCCTGCAGGCCCTCGCCCAGGGTCACGGCTATCTCCGTGGCCTTCTTCTGCCCCTTCTTAATCGCCATGGCCGCGCCCAGGGTATAGGCCCAGACCGCATTCTCAAAGCAGATCGGCTGGATGCCCTTGACGATGGCGGCCACATCGACGCCGTAGTCGTCACAGACCTTTTTGGCCTCCTCCATGCTGCTCATGCTATATTTCTGCAGGACCGGAATTATCTGGTCGATCCGTCTCTCATAACTTTCAAACAGTGCCATGATATTCCTCCCTATTCCTTTCGTGGGTCAATGATCTTGACGCCTTCGGCAAAGCGGCCGTAGGTGCCGGAGGCCTTTTCCAGGGCCGCGCCCGCATCCTCACCTTTTTTGATCATATCCATCATCCGCCCCAGATTGACAAATTTGTAGCCGATGATCTCATCATTTGTATCGAGGGCGATGGTGGTGACATAGCCTTCCGCCATCTCCAGGTATCTGGGACCCTTGGCATTGGAGCCGTACATGGTGCCGCAGACGGAACGCAGACCCTTGCCCAGGTCCTCCAGACCGGCGCCGATGGGGAGGCCCCCCTCGGAGAAGGCGGACTGGCTGCGGCCGTAGACGATCTGCAGGAAGAGTTCCCGCATGGCCACATTGATGGCGTCGCAGACCAGGTCGGTGTTCAGGGCCTCAAGGATGGTCTTGCCGGGCAGGATCTCGGAGGCCATGGCGGCGGAATGGGTCATGCCGGTACAGCCGATGGTCTCGACCAGGGCCTCTTCGATGATCCCGGCCTTGACGTTCAGTGTCAGTTTGCAGGCCCCCTGTTGGGGCGCGCACCAGCCTATCCCATGGGTGAGGGCGTTGATGTCGGCGACCTCCCGGACCTGGGTCCATCCGCCCTCCTGGGGGATGGGGGCCGGACCGTGATTCGTCCCCAGGGCGACGCGGCACATTTCCTTGATTTCAGGCGAGTATTGCATAGAATTCTCCTTAATAGTCAGACAAAAAATGTCAGGAAAGATGAGTAAAGACGAGTGTCCATGATACTCCTCACGCCTTCCTATTACATGCTATTTTTTCGCTGTGAGCAGAAAAACAGGATAGTCCCGGCTGCCGCCATCCTCATCAATCTTCCGGATGGTGTGGACCGTCTTGAAATTCACCGGGGAAAAACCGAGACCGGCCAGGGTCTCGGATAATTCCTCGCGGCTGAAGCCATAATGTTTTTCACCGGCACCCTCGGAGTGGAAGGAGCCGTCCTCGCGGTCGAGATCGGCGATGGCCAGGATGCCGTCGTCGTTCAGGAGGTGATAAAATTTTTCCAGGATCAGCCCGGTCTCCCCGATATGGTGGAGGGTCATGGCCGAAAAGATCAGGTCGAAGCGCTGGTCGCAGGCCGCAACCGTCAGATCCAGGCAGACCGGGGTGACATTGGTCAGTCCCTGCTCCTTGATCTTGCCGGTCAGGACCTCCAGCATACCCTTTGAGGTGTCCATGGCCAGAAGAGAACCGATCCGGGGGGCGATGGCCAGGCCGACCAGCCCGGTGCCGCAGCCGTATTCCAGGGCCTTCATCTTGTCATGCAGCGGGAGTGCGGCGATATTTTCGGCAATGGCGCGGGCAAGCTCCACCCTCCGCTGCTTCTGGTCCCATTCGCCCGCCGACTTGTCAAAGTGTGTCTGTGTCATGATTACAGCTCCTGCAGTGTGTCAAAGAGGTCTCGGTCTTCCTCAATTTTTACCCGGTTGCCGATAACGGCCCGGTAGCCCTTCATCTGTTTGAATGCCGGGGCAAAGGCTCGCAGATCGGCCACGGTGGTGGCGACGATCTCCGCGAGCCGTTGCTGTTTATAGGTGGTGTCGATGCCGCTCAGGTACTCGTTCCGGGCGCTGGCTCCCCGGGCCGCCGGGCTCTGATGGGGATCGAAACTGCCATAGGTTCCGATGATGATCTGGGCCAGGACCTCGGCCGGCAGGTCCAGGTTGGCGACGACCTCCGGGATTCTCTCATAGGCCTCGAAGGTCTTTCTGACCTGGGGGTCACGGTAACTGACAAGGGCCATGTTGCCGGTGATATGGCTGAACTGGATGAAGCAGCCGTAGGCGCCGCCCATCTGCCGGACCGTATTCCAGAGATAATCCCGGGAGAGATAGGTCTTCAGGACCTCGAACTGACCGTTATAGCCCGAGCCGTCGGGGAGCAGGGCGCCGCCCAGGGCCACAAAGACCACCTCGGCCGAGGTAATGAAGGCCTCATGGTCGGGTATGGCAAGCGGGCCAATCTCCTGTCCGGTCACGGGCGCTTCGGCCAGGGCCTCGACCACAGACTGCCCGATTTCGGCAAACCGGGCGATCTCCTGGGCGTCGGCGGTAATGGCCACGACCAGATTGTCGCGGTTGAAGAGCAGATCCGCCATCTCCCGCAGATCGGCCAGGAAGGCCTCTTCCAGGGCGTCATAGTTGCCGGCAAGCTCCTTGACGGCCAGATAGGAGGTCACGCCGCTGATGAGTTCATTGTACCTGCCCGCCCGGCTCAGGTGGGAAAAAACCCGCATCATCGGCAGATTGTAGCCTTCGCTCTGGGCGGAATGCTCGTCCCAGGCGAATTCCCGGGCCACGATCTCTTTAATTCTGGCCCTGTCCTTGAAGGAGATCCCGGAAAAGATCCCGGCTACCAGCCCCAGGGACCTCTCCAGGTACTCGGGGAGACACTTCAGGTGCAGCCAGAGGACGGGGTCGACCTTATCCGGCGCGCTTCGTTTGCCATAGGTGGTCAGCGAGTGGGAGAAGCCGCCGGTACAGGTGGCGATTTCCTTGGCGAAACGGATGTAATCTATCTTTTCCGTGCCTATCTCGGTGACAATGACGCCGAAGAGGTCCAGAAAGGGCAGAAGGCGGGCGGGCAGGCAGGAAAAGTCGAAACCGAGGTCCAGGTAGCTAATATGGTTGGTGACAAGTTCGCTGACCAGGACCTGCCGACCGAACATCCTGGTGGGCCGGACGGCATGAAAATCGAGAGTGGCCGCCAGATCCGAGAGCGTCAGCTGCGGGATGCGGGCCAGGGCCAGGGCGTCGTTGGGGGTCTGCTGCAGCTCCATCAGCTCCCTGGTCCGGGCTATCAGGGCCTTCCGGTCCGCCGCGCTCAGGGTGGCCGCGTAGTCCTGCAGCCGCTGCTGTTCCTCCTGGATGGTGACGCCCTGCTTGTGGGGATCCGGGACCAGGGTCACCACCACGGTGGCCTGGTTATCCAAAAGGTGCTCGCGGATCAGTTCTTCAAAGTAGTTTGACGACAGCGCCTTTTCTCTGACGGAACGGAAGAGCTCCTCGCTCACCAGATTGTCGAAGGGGTCGGTGCCGTATTTGAAGGCCACCATGGCCTTGCCGATCAGGTCCAGGCCGCGCTGGGCCTTGGAGGCCTCTTCCCGGACACTGAACTCGTATTTGTTCAGCTCGGAGAGGACGAGATCACGGTCCAGCCCTTTGTCGGCCATGGCGGTGAGGGTGGTGGTGTAGAGGGCCAGAAAGTCATCACGCCTGTCCGCCTCACTGCCCATCAGGTAGGTGACCATAAAGGTCTTAAAGCAGGAGGAGGACAGATAAAAGCCGCCGAAATCCTTGCAGAGTCCGCTGGAGATGATGGCGTTCTTCAAGGGCGAGGCGTCGGAGTTGAAGAGGATGCCCGCGATAATCTGGAAGGCCGCATTTTTTTCCCGGTCCAGGACGTCGGAGACGCTGGTCCCCACGGCCAGAAAGGTCTTGCCGGCGGTATCGTTCTGCTCGACGGCATAGCTGTCGGTGATCCGGACCGGTTCGGTGATCAGTCTCCCCGGTTCTATCAGACGGCGCTCTTCCCTCTC
>JAJYAX010000112.1 GCA_021779275.1 Deltaproteobacteria bacterium
TGACGATAAGATCCAGGAAAAACGGCCGGGCATCCTGGTGGTCCACGAATGGTGGGGACTGAACGATTATGCCCGGAAGCGGGCAAAGATGCTGGCCGGATTGGGATACACGGCCCTGGCGGTGGATATGTACGGTGAGGGCAAGCAGGCCCTCACCCCTGCGGATGCCGGCAAGTTTTCCGGAGAAATCATGAAGAACTTTGACGTGGGCAAAGCGCGGTTCCTTGCCGCGGAAGACTTTCTCAAAAACCAGCCGACCGTTGACCCGACCCGGATCGGAGCCGTCGGCTACTGTTTCGGGGGCGGGGTAGTCCTGAACATGGCCCGTGAGGGCGCGGACCTCAAGGCAGTGGCAAGCTTCCATGGGAATCTCCAGACAGTTACGCTTGCCCAACCTGACAGGATAAAGGCGAAAATCCATGTCTACACCGGCGGGAGCGACAAGCTTGTGCCGCCCGAGGCCGTGGAGGCCTTTAACAAGGAGATGCTTGAGGCCAAGGCCGATTATGTAATCAAGGTCTATCCGGGAGCGCTCCACGCCTTCACCAATCCCGAGGCGACCGGACTGGGCAAACAGTTCAATCTGCCGATTGCCTACGATAAAAAAGCGGACAAGGCCTCCTGGCAAGATATGCGGAAGTTCTTTGCTGCGGCTCTTAAAAAATAGCTGTTCTGCCCGGTTGATCTTGCCAGGTTAAACAGAAGGGGGGCCAGGGTTATTCACTTGGTTAGGCGAATCCTCCGTTGACGCCGAGATTTTGCCCGGTCACCCAGGCTGCCTCCTCGCTCACCAGGAACAGGACGACACGGGCAATGTCGTCCGGTTCGCCAATGCGTCCAAGGGCTGCCATTGCAGAAAGACGCTTGATGTCGTCCTCGCTTTTACCTTCATGGAACAGCTCGGTGTGGGTCGGGCCTGGCGAGATTGAGTTTACGGTGATGCGTCGCGGACCGGCTTCTTTGGCCATAATCCGGGTGAGTTGTTCCACAGCCCCCTTGGTCGCGGAATAGGCGCCGTAGGCCGGCAGCATCAGCCGGGTCACCGAGCTCGAAAAATTCACGATCCGCCCGCCATCCTCAAGACGTGTTGCAGCCTCGCGCAGGGTGTTAAACGTTCCCTTCACATTGACGCTGAAGATGCGGTCAAAATCTTCTTCTGTCGTGTCCTGAATTCTTTTGTAGACGATCACACCGGCATTGTTGACCAGGATATCGATCTTCCCGAATTTGGCGATAGCTGTATCAAACATCGCCTTCACCTCCGAAACCTTGCTGATATCCGCCCGCAGGACAAACGCCTCGCCCCCCTCGGATTGGATTTCAGCGGCAACCTGGTCGGCGGCACGCCTATTGCCGGCATAATTGACGATTACACTCGCCCCGGCCTTGGCCAGAACCTTGGCAAGATGAGCGCCGATACCTCTTGAGGAACCTGTGACGATGGCAACTTTATTATGAAGTGATTGCATGGCGTATCGATTACCTCCTCCGGGTGACCTTGGCAATAGTATTGAACTTCTTGGCATTAGTGCCCCTTGATAGCGCTTCGGTATGCTTGCATTGAAATGATTGAATCATATTTCAAATATTAATGCAGCGCATGATTAACATCAAGCGAGACTACGCTGAGCCAAGGCCAAAAATACCCGATATATAGGATATTTTGCTGAAAAGTTAGTGACTAACTATACCTTGTCAGTCCTTTTGTCCTCGTGTTTTCGAACCTCGCACGCACATACTCCATGTTCATCCATGGATGGTCGGCCTTGCCAAAAATGGTCCGGGGACCACAAAAAGAGGCCCCTATTATACAGATGATTAAATATGATTTAAAATGATTGACTTTGTCGGCTGAGAGCAGCATTATACATGATAATCAATAAGAGGAGAAAATTATGGCACAAACCGAAACGAAGGTGCTTACCGCACACATACCTTTACCACTGGCTGAGAAAATTGATCAAATGGCGACTCGCCTAGAACGATCACGTGGTTGGATTGTTAAGCAAGCGCTTGCAGCTTGGGTTGATCAGGAAGAGGAGCGGAGCCGTTTAACCAGAGAGGCAATGGCTGATGTGGATGCACGGCACATTATAGATCATCAGGCCGTACAGTCCTGGGCTGACAGCCTCAGCACCGACACGCCACTCCCCGTACCGCAATGATGGAGCTAAAATGGACGGTTAAAGCATTATCCGACCTGGCAAGGTTGTATGGGTTTCTGGCCTCACTAAACCAGCCGGCTGCTGCGCGCGCAATTCAGTCGCTGACTGTTGCACCGACCAGTTTATTGAAAAATCCGCGTATTGGTGAAAAGTTAGAAGAGTTCGAACCTCGTGAGGTTCGACGATTTCTCGTAGGAAACTATGAGATGCGTTACGAAATCCAGGAATCTACAATCTATGTGTTACGATTATGGCACACCCGGGAAGATCGGTGATATTTGAGTGGCTATAATGTCCATAAACAATTAAGTACATAATTTTACTTTCTTTAATCTGCAATCTGAAGTTGTTTACAACATCTTATTACCTCGTAGTAAACATTTTGTACTACATGGGATCGGGATAGAAAGTAAGAAATGGCAATTTATTTTATTTCTTAAGGATGTCCCCTATTACTGCACGATGAGGACTTCCTGCCCAAGGAACTTAAGCAGGGCACCCTGTAAGAAGCACCAAGCTGCGCTTGGCGCACCAACGTAAAGTTGAGGGACGCCTCGCTTTTGCGGCGTCCCGCTCGAACGACGGGTTAGTTCTGTACGGCGGCTTCATTCTGTTTCCGAACCGACAAAACCAGGAAAGCACCTGTGGCTAAGACTGTGACAGCAAGGAAAACCCAATGTATTGGAAGCGCCTCTTGAAGCGACAGCACATAGCCTGCAAGCGTTGAGGTAATCGAAAGGCCTACCTCAAAACAAACCCGAAAAGTGGAGCTAACGTGCATGACATCGGCTCGAACGAGTTGAATGTCGATACTTTCCGGCGCAGTGATCTTCGCGTTGACCTTCAAGTTAGCCATTTGTGGCTCCCATATAAAGGGAGTACGCAATGAACTTACAAGTGGTGTTCTTGACGCCAGTGACCTGCACAACGATGGTCAGTGGCCGACCAGCCATTGTTCCCAAGTCGAATGGCCCGAGCACCTGAGAAGGCATGAGCTGTCGAAAGTTGACCAAATGAATTTGCATCCGATCAGTGCTCACGACCTGACCCCACATTTTGTTCACCTCTTGATTCTCCACTTCTGAAACGACGAACTCGACGGCTATTTGCTCTTGCCCGTAGATAACTTCGAGAGTGGTAGTTCCGACACCCAATGTATGGAAAGACTGACTGGAGATCAGTTCGTTCTCTAGGTACGTGATTCGTGTTGTTGCGTTCATGTGGGGACACCGCCAAGAAATGAAGGAACTAACCATTGATATATCAGGTCGATTTGCACTGATATATATGATATTGAGGGGGGGGGTTGGCAGTTTTGCCCTGTTACAATATCAAGCTTAATGCAAAAAAACACGCCAGATATTTCCAATCCATCACCCCTGTTTAAATGTCTTTTCCTCACTCATTATACACACCGGGAGAATTGGCCGCTACAGATTTTAAAGTTACTCATAAAAACAGGTTGAATCGGTATCTTCAATTGCCGCAAAAGACTTATTACTGGCAGAGAACCGGCTGTCGGATTAATGCCAGGTTCATCTTTATTCATTGGCATTGTCTCAATCCTCTGAGTTGCAATGCATAGATGATATTGCAGCCTGCAGGAGGAAACCACACAGCCAAGGATTGACCTTGAAGGGCCGGGGTGGATATGCTATTGTCTGTTGCCGATTTGCTCAGGATCGCGGTGGTCCTGTTAAAACACTACGCTCATTTCCGGACGATGCCGAGACTCTCCCATGCTCCCTCTTGATACCGCAGCGACATTTTTCCTGGCCGCCATCCTGCTGGCCCTGGCGCCCGGACCCGATAATATCTTTGTCCTGACCCAGGCGGCGCTCAGGGGAAAGATCGCCGGTCTTGCGGTAACGCTGGGGCTCTGCACCGGGCTTATCGTACATACCACGGCCGTGGCCGTGGGTGTCGCCGCCATCTTCCGGACCTCCGCCGTGGCCTTTACGGTGCTGAAGTCCCTGGGGGCCTGTTATCTGCTCTATCTGGCCTGGAAGGCCTTCCGGGCGGCGGCCACCTCGATCCATCCGGCAAAGACCTCCGAGATATCCCGGGCCAGGCTCTACCGGCGGGGCATCATCATGAATATCACCAACCCCAAGGTCTCGATCTTCTTCCTGGCCTTCCTGCCGCAGTTCGCCGATCCGGCCCGCGGCCCGCTGACCGTGCAGATCATCCAGCTGGGAGGAATCTTTATCGTCGCCACCATCCTGGTCTTCGGCGGCATCGCGCTGCTGGCGGGGGCTATCGGAGAATGGCTGAACCGTTCCGCCAGGATCCAGCAGATCATGAACCGGGTAGCAGGGGGAATCTTCGTCGGCCTGGCCCTGAAGCTTTTGACAACCCAACGATGATAACTCAATAAAAACTCAATTAAAGATGGAGAAGGAATATGTCTGAATTTAAAAATGTCACGATCACCAAGAAGGCCAATGTCTATTTTGACGGCAAGGTGACCAGCCGCACCATCACCTTTGCCGACGGCAGCAAGAAGACCCTGGGCATAATGCTGCCCGGCGACTACCGTTTCAATACCGACGCCAAGGAACTGATGGAGATTCTGGCCGGTCGTCTGGAGGTCCAGTTGCCGGGGGCGGATACCTGGCAGACCTTTCAGGGCGGGACATCCTTCGAGGTCCCGGCCAAGTCGGCCTTCAGCCTGAAGGTATCGGAGTTGACCGACTATTGTTGTTCTTTCTTGAAATAGACCACGAAAAATAAGAACAGCCGGGGTCTTCTCCCGGCTGTTCTTACTTCTTACCCTTGATCCCCGCCTTGCCCATCTTGTAGCGGAGGACGCGTTCGCTGATCCCCAGCGATTCGGCGGCCCGGGTCTGCACCCAGTCATGCTTTTCCAGCGCCTCAAGCAGCATCCGGCGCTCGACCTCGGCCAGGCGCTCGTTCAGGACGCCGCCGCCGGCCTGCCTCTCCCGGACCTCCTCCGGCAGGTCATGGGCCCGGATCAGATTACCGCGGACCAGGGTCACCATCCGCTGCACCAGATGCTCAAGCTCCCGGACATTGCCGGGAAAATCATACTTGACCAGCTGGGCCACCGCATCGGCATCGAAACAGACCGGCCGGTCCCGGTATTTCTGCAGAAAAAACTCGATCAGCTCGACGATATCGCCCCGGCGTTCCCGAAGCGGGGGGACGATCAGCTCCAGGACATTCAGCCGGAAATACAGGTCTTCCCGGAAATCGCCTTGGGCGACCATCTCTTTCAGATCCCTGTTGGTCGCCGCCAGGACCCGGACATCGATATCGATATCCTTGTCGCTGCCCACCCGGCTGATCCTTCGCTCCTGCAGCGCCCGCAACAGCTTGGCCTGCATCTGCAGGGGCAGCTCGCTCACCTCGTCGAGAAAGATCGTCCCACCCTTCGCCGTCTCGAAACGGCCCTGCCGTCTGGCCACAGCCCCGGTAAAGGCCCCCTTCTCATGGCCGAAGAGTTCGGATTCGAAGAGATTCTCCGGAATCGCCGCGCAGTTGACCACCACAAAGGGGCCTTCCTTCCGGGGGCTGATGATATGGATCAGCCGGGCCAGGAGCTCCTTGCCCGTTCCCGTCTCCCCGCGAATCAGGGTCGTCCATTCGGTGGGGGCGACGCGGGAGACGAGCGAGATGACCTCCTGCATCCCCCTGCTTGAGCCGACAATGGCCACCGGCAGATCCTGCCGGATGGCGGACTCAGCCACCTGTTCCGCCTCGGCCTGGACCATCACCTCCTGCTCAA
>JAJYAX010000113.1 GCA_021779275.1 Deltaproteobacteria bacterium
CCGATGCGGATGCGGCCCGGAGGTTGAGCGTTGATGCGGTTTCATCGCTTAGATTCGGTGAAAACAATTATATCTGGGTCCATCGTCTGGACCCGGACAATGCAGAAAGAGCCTTCATGCTCGTCCATCCCGCCCTCAACCTGGTCAACAAAGACCTGTCGGGACTGATCGACCTGAATGAGATTGATTCGATCTACCACAACGGACGGGTCTACGCCAAAGGCGACCCCGTGGTCTCCGGAATTAAACCGACCGATATCTTCAAAGAATTCAACAGGGCATGTCTGACGGCGGGCTTTGGCATAGTCCCCTATTACTGGCCCAAGATCATTAACGGCCGTGCCACCAGAACAGGATACTACAAACTCAGTTATGTCAAATACTTCCCAGAATGGCATTGGGTGATCGGCGCCGGGGCCTATGCCGATCATATCGATCAGCTGGTGGAAGAGAACTCCCAACAGATCAGGATCGCCAATACCCTCCTTTTTCGTAAATTCGTACTCCTGGTCGCAGTCCTGTCGGGCCTGGTGCTCTTCCTGGTCTTTTTTCAGCTCAAAAAATCCCAGCTTGTCCGCCGGAAGGCCGAGATCGCCCTGCTGAACGCCAAGGAAAAGGCGGAGGAGGCCAATATGGCCAAGAGAGAATTTCTGGCCAATGTCAGTCATGAACTCAGGACGCCGATGAACAGTATCCTGGGCCTGACCTCCCTGGTTCTCGACACCTGCCTGAGCGAGCAACAGCGTTCATTCCTGCAGATGGTGAAGAGATCAGCGGACCGCCTGATGCTGATCATCAGCGACCTCCTGGATTTTTCCAGGATCGAGGCCGGCAAGATGGAATTTTTTCTTGAAAAATTTGACTTTTATCGCGCCATTGACGAGGTTGTGACCATCATGAAGGTCCAGGCCGAAGAGAAGAGCCTGCACCTCAACTGCCTGATCTCTCCGGACGTGCCGAAACATCTTGTCGGAGACGCCAATCGACTGCTGCAGGTGATCTTCAACCTGCTGGGCAACGGCATCAAATTCACCGAGTCCGGCGGGGTTCAACTGCTCGTCAACACCCAGGAACTGCCCGCACCGGGGGTAGTGACCCTCCGTTTTCAGATAAAAGACACCGGCATCGGCATCCCTCCCGGGAAGCAGGAGAGTATTTTTCAATCCTTTGTCCAGGCCGACGGATCCTCCACCCGAAGATACGGCGGCACGGGACTGGGGCTCAGCCTCTCTTCCCAGCTTGTCAGGATGATGGGGGGAGATATCGGGGTCGAGAGCCAACCCGGCGCGGGTTCAACCTTCTGGTTTACCGCCATCTTCGACCTGCCGCACAGCGCCGGGGGCGAGGAGGATGACGCGATGACGGCAGGAGATGGGGACCTGCCCGCGGACGGATTTGACGGCCTGCAGGCGCTGGTCGTGGAGGATGAGCCGTTTAACCGGACCTACATCCAGTCCCTTCTGCAGAAGCAAAAGTTTGCCGTCTCCTTTGCGCATGATGGACTCCAGGCCATCCAGGCGGTCAAGGAACACTCCTTCGATATTGTCTTCATGGATATCCAGCTTCCGAAACTGAACGGCCTCAAGGCTACTCTGGAAATCCGTGAATGTGAACGGCGGCATGACCGGCATACCCCCATCATCGCCATCACGGCCCATGCCCTGGAGGAAGACAGACAGCGGTGCCTGGCGGCAGGCATGGATGAGTATATCAGCAAACCCATTGACACCAGGGAATTCTTCATGGCTATCAGGCGGCAGCTGACAGCCTCCCGGAAAAAGAGGTTTTGAGCACAGGAGGTTCTCTTAAAAATCCTCCATCCGTTCTCCCCTTTTGACAAAGGATTCCACCTCCGAGCAGGTATTCCTCACATATTTCATCATCAACAGGACCTTCCCGAAGACCGGATCCTCCTCGCCCAGGGTCTCTTCAGCCCTTTCCAGTATCTCGCTTCCCGTGGCAAGATAGTGACGGAGTTCCTCCGCCAGGATCTTTCTCTTTTCATGTTTTTCCTTTTCCCTTGATATCAAAGGAAGAATCCTCTCAATGGAAAACTCAACCAGGACATCCCGCGGGGTATGGAACCGGGAGCAGACCTGTTCCAGATTCTCCAGGGTCTTCCTGGAAATCACAAAGGTCTTGGCGATCCGGTGTTCCTTGGGATCAAGGTCTTCGGAGGCACGGGCGATCACGCGCAGGGCCTGCATATCATCTATCAGATGATCGAAGAGGGATTTCTGTTTGATCCCAAGCTGGCCGGAGAGAATACTGAGGGCATGGATACTGCGTTCCGAAAGCCTGAAGGTCGTTCTGACAGACTGCCTTCCCCGGAGATCGGCGGTTGATTCATCAGAGTATTCCAAATCAATCAAAGACTTAGTCGATTTCACCATAGCCACCTTCCGTTATTATCCATCTCGTTTGTTACTTTTATAATTTTTTATAAAAAGTAATATTTCATAATTGACATCGTTTCTTTAATTATTATCATTTCAGGTAAAGAGGTAAACAAAAAAATCCGGCAACGGAAAAAAACCGGACAACACCCAACAAATCTTTTATCAAGGAGAGACACCATGGAACTCGTACGATACATGCCCCGCAACTTTCTGACACCTGGAAACGCCCCCTTCTCAGATCTCTTCGACGACTTTTTCGCCCCCTTCGCCTGGAGCGGCGGACTGGAGAGCGCCGAGGCGCACCTCCCCTCCGTCGATATCTATGAAAAGGAGAACCGGATCCATATAAACGCAGAACTCCCCGGCGTCTCCAAGGAGGATATTCATCTGGATGTTAAGGGAAGGACGCTCATCATCAGCGGCGAGAGCAAAAGCGACGCCGAGATCAAGGAAGAAAACAGCTACAGACGGGAAAGACGATACGGCAGGTTCGCCAGGACCTTTAATCTTGCCTTCGAGATCGACCCTGAAAAGGTGGAGGCGAAATATGAAAACGGAGTCCTGAGCCTGATCATCTCCCGCCCGGAAGAGTTGCAGGCCAAACAGATTACCATTCAGTAAGCCCTTGCCGTCCCCTCCCCGGACAGATCCGGGGAGGGGACGGCGGAGCGACCCGCTCTCCCTAAGACGCCTCCGCAGCTCTTGGACGCACCGAATCCACACCTCTGAAAAATCTCTTTACAAGTCCCTCGCTCCCTGGTTTTCTGGGGCGATGAAAAACCCAACAGATGAAATTATCCAGATCGTCGACCGTCAGAACCGGATAACCGGCGAGTATCCGCGTTCGTTTATGCGGGCGCAGCGGCTTATCCACCGGGCCTGTTTTATCCTGGTCTTCAATACCCGCTGCGAGCTGTTCGTGCAGAAACGGACCATGACCAAGGACCTCTATCCGGGACACTGGGATATCGCGGCAGGCGGGGTGGTCCTGGCCGGGGAGTCCTATGAGGCCTCGGCCCGGCGCGAACTCGCCGAAGAACTGGGCATAACGGGCGTCTCCCTGGCCTACAGGTTCGACGCCTATTACGAGGATCCGGACAATCGGGTCTGGGGACGGATCTTTACCTGCACCCATGACGGCCCCTTTTCCCTGCAGGCGGAAGAGATAGACTTCGGCCGTTTCATGACCGTACCCGAGGCCCTGGAGCTCAGCTGCCGGGAGCCCTTCACGCCCGACGGTATTGCCATCCTGAAAAAAATTCAGCCGGAAATTTAACGGATAATGCAGACACCAACACTCTTTCTCCACGGTCTGGACTCATCGAGCAGGGGGACCAAAGGCCGGTTTTTCACCGAAAACTTCCCCGGCATCATCGCCCCCGACTTTACCGGCAGCCTGCAGGACCGCCTACAGGCGCTGGAGACAATCTGCAGGGGCCTGGATCGGCTCATCCTGATCGGCTCGAGCTTCGGCGGCCTGATGGCGACCTGCTTTGCCATCGCCCGGCCGGAGCGGGTGCAGAGACTCATCCTGCTGGCCCCGGCCTTGAATTTCCCGGACTTCTCTCCCCCCGCAGCCCTTGTAACCATCCCCACCCTGCTGATCATCGGCGAAAGCGACACCGTCACCCCGCCGGATCTGGTTATCCCGGCGGCCCGGGCGACATTTATGAATCCGGACATCACCACCTGCAACGATGACCATCTTCTCCGTACGGCCTTTTTTGCGCTGGACTGGAACAAACCCCTCGCCTGAGCCACGGGAAAAAACACAAAACCGCCCCTCTCCCATCTAAAAAAGTGCCTGGAATTCTCCAGCGAGAATGGTTATTTTTGAAGTGATTTTCCACTAAAAGATCGCCGCCGTTTGTGCTAGACTGATAAGGTTCGACACGACCGGCCTGTTTTTCAGACTATCCCTTCCCGGAGGAGACAACGGCAATGAACCCCAATCTGGATTTTATCTTCAACAGACGCAGTGTCAGGAAATTTATCGACAGGGAGGTCCCGGCAGCCATGCTCCAAGACCTGCTGGAGGCCGCCATGGCCGCCCCCTCGGCACGGGCCACAGACCCCTGGCACTTCGTGGTGATAACCGAACGGGAGACCCTGAACAGGATGACCGTAGCCCTGCCCAATGGGAAGATGCTGCTGACCGCCACGGCGGCGATCCTGGTCTGCGGCGATATGACCAGGGCGCTGGAGGGCTTTGAGTCCTATATGCTCCAGGACGTCAGCGCCGCAGTGGAGAATATCCTGCTGGCGGCCAATACCCTGGGCCTGGGCTCCTGCTGGCTGGGTATCCATCCCCGCCGGAACCGGATGGACGGCATCCGCAGTCTCTTCAGCCTTCCTGACCATATCATCCCGGTGGCGGGCATTGCCCTGGGCTGGCCCGACGGAACCCCGGAGGCGCGGACCCGGTACCGGGACGACTGCGTCCATAAGGGTGGCTGGTAAGTGGTGCGCGAAAACACCTATTTCATCTTTCAAGGCAGCCGGGTCCTTGTCCGCAAGGACAGTCCGGAAATCAGCCCTGTCACCAAGGAATGGCCAATCCTGGAACCCCTGGCCGAGTCCATTCTGCCGCTCGGCAAGGGGCCTGAAAACACCGGCTATGCGGTAGGCTTACATTCCGAGGCCAACCCTGGGGCCGACTTCGAGTGGATACCGTTGCGCAGCCTGGTCGGCAGGGTCGATGACGAGAGCTTCAAACTCTGGGGCAAGGCCGCCCAGACCCTGCACTGGCGGAAGACCAACCGGTTCTGCGGCGGCTGCGGGGCGGAGACGGTGGACCACCCCTCCGAGCAGGCCAGAGTCTGCCCGGCCTGCTCATTGACCTGGTATCCGCGAATCTCGCCCTGCGTCATCGTGCTGATCATCCGCGGCGAAGAGATGCTGCTGGCCCGTTCCCCCCGCTTCACCGAGGGGATGTACAGTACGCTCGCAGGCTTTGTCGAACCCGGCGAATCGCTGGAAGCGACCCTGCACAGAGAGATAGCCGAGGAGGTGGCGATCACGATCACGAATATCCGCTACTTCGGCAGCCAGCCCTGGCCCTTTCCCGGACAGCTGATGCTGGGCTTTATCGCCGACTATGCCGCAGGCGAGATCCGGATCGACGGGGTCGAGATCAGCGATGCCGGCTGGTACCACTTCCGCCATCTGCCGATGATCCCGGGCGTTGGCACCATCGCCGGCCGGATGATCCGCTGGCAGGTGGATCGCCTGACTGTTTAATATTTCCTCTCCTTACCCCACGGGACGAAAGTCCTTTTGTCCATTTCCGCTACATATTCATGTCATTTTAAATATTTACTTCGTCCATCCCAAATGTTATAAATTTTCTCTACAGTGATTTTTTGTGAAACGACTTTCTCAGAAATCGATAACAAAGGAGATATGTATGTTCAACAAAGCTGTCTTTCCCGGGAAGTACATCCAAGGTTCCGGTGCGATACGTGAATTGCCCGCACTGATTGAGTTGCTGGGCAAAAAGGGA
>JAJYAX010000114.1 GCA_021779275.1 Deltaproteobacteria bacterium
GCCGGTGCCGCAGTAGGTGCAGGTGGTCTTTACCTTCTTGACATCGCCGATACGCCCCTTGCCCCGGCCTTTTTTATCGGTGAGCGCTCCTGTTGGGCAGGCGGAGACGCACTGGCCGCAGAACTCGCAGTTTTCGAGCGTCCTGGGCTTGGCGAAGGCCGTCTCCGGAATGGCGTTAAATCCGCGGTTGACCAGATCGATGGTCCCGGCCATGACCACCTCGTTGCAGATGCGGGTGCAGCGGCCGCAGACGATGCACTTGTTGGGTTCAAAGGTGATGAAGGGGTTGTCTTCCCGGATGGGCAGGCTCCACTTCTCGCCCTGGAAGCGGTCGAGACTGGCCCCGTAGAGATAGGCCATCTCCTGAAGGCTGCAGTCGCCGGAGGCCTCGCAGGTCATGCAGTCGTTGGGATGATTGGAGAGCAGGAGCTCCAGCACCGTCTTGCGCAGGCGGGTCAGTTTCGGACTCTCCGTTGTCACCTCCATCCCGGCCTCGCCCGGCGTGGTGCAGGAGGTCAGCGGTACGGGCCTGCCTTTGATCTCCACCAGGCAGAGCCGGCAGCCGCCGTGAGGCTTCAACCGTTCGTCGTAGCAGAGGGTCGGGATAGAGATTCCAGCGTCCTTGCAGACCTCGAGGATGGTCTTCCCCTTCTGGAAAAGAACCTCCATCCCATTGATTTTCATCATGATCAGTTCACTCATTGCATTGTTCTCCACTTGCTGATTCTTAAACCTGAAATCTTTTTCTCAGACAACAGGCCGAGGGAGCATCTTGGCCTGTTCGGCGATTTGAGCAACCTTATGTTCCCATTCGATGGCCATAAGATGCACACCGGCCACCCCTTCCATTTCTTTAAACTCCTCAATCTGTTCGATGGCGAATTTGATGCCCTCTTCGGCGGCCTTGCCTTTACCTACGCCTTTCAGCCTGTCAATCACCTCGGCCGGCACATCCATACCCGGCACCTGTTTGGCCATGTACTGGGCCATACCGATGCTCTTGAGCGGGGTTACTCCCGCCAGGACAAAGCATTTCTCGGTGAGCCCCATATCGACGGCCATCTTCATGAAGGTCCTGAACTTGGCCATGTTGTAGATGCATTGCGTCTGCACAAAATCCGCGCCGGCATTGATCTTCTTGGCCAGGCGGTGGACCCGGAATTCAAACGGATCGGCAAACGGGTTGCAAGCCGCGCCGATAAAGAGTTTCGGCGCGACATCGATGGCCTCGCCATTCAGGAATTTTCCCTCGTCGCGCATCTTTTTGGCCAGTGCGATCAACTGGAGTGAATCGATGTCATAGACATTCTTGGCATCGGGATGATTGCCGAAGCGTTGATGATCGCCGGACAGGCAGAGCATATTCCTGGCCCCAAGAGAATAGACGCCCAGAATATCGCTCATCATGGCCAGGCGATTGCGATCACGGCAGACCATCTGGAAATTCGGTTCGACCCCTTCCTGCACTGAGATGGCGGAGGCGGCCCAACTCGACATCCGGACAACCGCCGTCTGGTTGTCGGTGATGTTGACGGCGTCCACGTTTCCCTTCAGAAAGGCGATCTTCTCTTTGAGGTGGCCGACATTGGCCCCTTTGGGTGGACCGCATTCGCCGGTAAAGGCAAAGTGCCCTGCACGTAAGACGTTTTCAAGATTACTCCCGGATTTGTTCTCGTTCATTGGGTCAGCTCCTCCCTGATGGATTTACGGGGACCACCATCCCTTGAGGTGCTCCAGTCTTTGGCGGGAGCAACGGCAAGAAGATCATCCAACCGTCCCTGCTCCATTTTCTTTTTGACGATCATATCCCAGATGCAGACGACATCGCGGCTGATTTCGCAGAGACCATTTGCGCTGCCGCCGCAGGGCCCGTTCATCAGGCTCTTCGAGCATCTGGAGATGGGGCAGAGTCCGTCATACTGATGAATGACGCAGCTTCCGCAACCTGCGCACCGTTCCTCCCAGATGCCGTGGGCAGTGGCCCCGCCGAAGAATTTGGTGTTGATCGCCGGGAAAAATTTTTGTTTCGGGTAGGCCTCGGATAAAAATTGCGGGCCAACGCCGCAGGCCATGGAAACAACGGCATCGTAATTATGGATAATGTCACTGACCTCAGCGATATATTCCGGATCACACTGCCGTTCCAGGAGGTTTTCCTCAATCGTGATGGGTCTGCCCTCTTTCTTTCGGGCGATTTTTAAGCTGGATGCCAGCACCTGAACCTCTTTCAGGCCGCCGACATTACAGACCGTCACGCAACCCTTGCAGCCAGTGATCAGGATGTTCCGGCAATCTTTAATCATATCTAAAATCTCAGCGAGAGATTTTCTGTCACCAATAATCATAGTTCACCTCGTTCAAACGGTTTCGGTTCGTACCGGACTGGGTCCGAGTTCCTTGATACGATCAGTCATTTCCTGGGCAATTTCCGCAAATCGTGGCCCCATTGCGGAGGAAAGATTATACATTTCAACGCGTTCTGGTTCTATGCCCAGTTCCGCCAAGGTTTTTTTGACATACTCGACCTTCTTTCTGGCCCGGAAATTTCCCTTCATGAAGTGACATTCCCCTTCCAGGCATCCGGCCACATAGACGCCATCCGCTCCGTCTTCGATGGCGGTCAAGAGGTGAAAAATATCTACCCGTCCCGTGCAGGGGAGCTGCACGATCTTTACATTCGGCGGGTAGGCCAGCCGCATGGAGCCCGCAAGATCCGCGGCCGCATAGGCGCAATATTTACAGCAAAACGCCACGATCTGAGGTTCGAAAGTATCCATCTGTTCTCCAATATGAGTGTCGTAAAAAAATTCACGTTATTTTCTGTCAGTATTCCTTCCCTTGAAAAGGTCTCCCTCATGCCGGAACGGGTTCGAAGAAAAGCGCATCCGTCTTGGCGACGATCTGTTTATCCGTAAAATGCTGCAGGGTGATTGCCTTGCCCGGACATTCCGAGGCGCAGATGCCGCATCCATGGCATTCCGCCGGCTCAATCACCGCATGGCCTTCGTGGCGGATATGGGGAACGCCATAGGGGCAGACCCGGACGCAGGTCAGACAGACCGCGCAGCGGCCGGCATCCACCGTCGCCACGACTCCGCCAACCCAGATCTCCGGTTTGGACAGGATGGTCATGGCCCTCGATACCGCCGCCTGCGACTGGGCGATGCTCTCGTCTATCGATTTTGGATAGTGGGCCAGGCCCGCCATGAAAATGCCCTCGGAGGCGAAATCCACCGGACGCAATTTGCTATGGGCCTCCACCAAAAATCCTTCGGCGTTGACCGGGACCTTGAAGAGCTCAAACAGCTCCTTGTTCTGATTCGGCAGGACGGCCGAGGCTAAAACAACCAGATCTGGATGCATATCCAGGCTGCGGCCCAGGACCGGATCAAAGGTGGTCAGGGTAAGTTGCTGATCGCTTTCCATGACCAGCTCCGGCGGCGTATTCACATCAAAGCGGATAAACAGCACCCCGACTTTCCGGGCCTCTTTATAGAGATCTTCCCGGAATCCATAAGACCGGATATCCCGATAGAGGACAAATACCTTCATCTCCGGATTGATCTTTTTCAGTTTAATCGCACTCTTTAGACTATGTGTACAGCAGACCCGGCTGCAGGACGGCCGTTCATCGGTTCTAGAGCCGACGCACTGGATAAAGACGGCAATACCGGCTCCCGGGATTTGAGGATCATTCTCGTCCAGAGCGGCGTCGAAATCCAGGTGGGTCAGGACGCCAGGGTGCTGTCCGTAAAGATATTCCGCCGGCTTGTATTCATATCCGCCGGTTGCCAGGATGGTGGCGCCGTGCTCGACCACGGTTTCCGGCCCTGATCGCGAGACTGATCGCAGCCGTGTGGTGAAGTTTCCTATAATCCCAGTGGTCTCAAAGACCTCGGAATTCATAAACAGATGGACACGCGGGTGGGTCTCAACCTGCGTGATCAGGTTCTCCAGATAGGGCGCGATCTTTTCTCCCTGCCAGGTCTCACCAAGCTTCAGGGCATTGCCGCCCAGTATATCGGTTCGTTCCACCAGATAGGCATCGCATCCCTGCAGGGCAATGCCCAGGGCTACTTCCATACCGGCAACGCCGCCTCCTACGACCAGGGCAGCCGGTTTTACCGGCAGGCTCACCTGGTGCAGGGGTTCGATATAGACCGCCTTGGCGACGGCCATTCGAACCAGATCCTTGGCCTTTTCGGTTGCGCCCTTGGGATCATTCATATGGATCCAGGTGTTTTGATCCCGGATATTGGCCATTTCAAAGAGATATTTATTGAGGCCTGCCTCCCGGATGGTTTCCTGGAACAGTGGTTCATGGGTTCTTGGCGAGCAGGAAGCCACAACAACCCGGTTGATGCCCGTCTCCTGAATCACGGCCTTCATCTTGTCCTGGGTGTCCTGGGAACAGGTGAAGAGATTGTCTTCAACGTGGACGACATAGGGCAGAGACCGGGCGTATTCCCGGATCGCGGGCACATCCGCCACCCCTCCGATATTGATGCCGCAGTTGCAGACAAAGACCCCAACGCGGGGAGTCTGTCCGGATACATCCAGTTCCGGCGGCAGCTCTTTGGTGCGGACAAGCGTCCCGCGGGCGGATGCCAGGTTCCGGGCGGCGGCGGCGGCCGACGCCGACGCCTCCATGACCGATTGGGGGATATCCTTGGGGCCCTGGAAGGCGCCGCAGACATAGATGCCTTCCCTGCTGCTGGCGACCGGCGTCAGGTCATTGGTCTTGGCAAACTGATGGGTGTTCAGTTCGATGCCCAGTTTGCCGGCAAGCCCCACCGCATCCTTAACCGGGGAAAGACCGACCGAGAGAACGACCATATCGAAGGTCTCCTCGACGATGGCGCCGGATTCGGTGACATAGCGCAGGTGCAGTTGATCCTCCGGCCCCGGTTCGATGGTATGGACGCGAGCCCGGACCAAACGGACATCTTTTTCCGACTGGGCTCGGGTCAAATAGCGGTCGAAGTCCTTGCCATGGGTCCGCATATCCATATAAAAGATTGCAGTATCCAAGGGTTTCTTGCTGTGTTCCTTGGCGATGACCGTCTGCTTAGCCGCATACATACAGCATACCGACGAGCAGTAACTATGATCGCACTGGTTGATATCCCGGGAGCCGATACACTGGAGCCAGGCGATTTTGTCCGGTTCCTTATGGTCTGAGGGACGGATCAGATGTCCCTGACAGGGGCCGGAAGCCGAGAGCAGACGTTCAAATTCGAGACTGGTCACCACATTGGGATGGCCCGCATAGGCGTAGTTTTCATGGGGCGCCGGATCGAAGGCCTTGAAACCGGGAGCCAGGATGACCGAGCCGACCTGGATAGTCTGCATCTCCGGCTTCATATTATGATCGACGGCCTTGGCCAGACAGGCCTCGACGCACTGGTAGCACTCAGAACAGACACCGCATTTCAGACATCGTTCAGCCTCTGATTTAGCCTCCGCTTCGTTGTACCCGTAGGAGACCTCGAGGAAGTTGCACTCGCGGGCCTTGGGATCAAGACAGTTGACCTTTACCCGGTCTCTCTTGACCTCGTTGAAGATGTCGGGCCGGACAAATTCCCAGCTCTTGTCGCGTCCGGCCCGAAGATCCAGGCCATTGATGAAGCGATGGATGCTCTCGGCCGCCTCCTTGCCGCAGGCCACCGCGTCAACCACGGATTTTGGGCCGTAGAAGGCGTCGCCGCCGGCGAAGACCCAGTCGATGGGGGTCTGGAAGGTGACGGAATCGGCCTCCAGACCGCCTGGCCGGGAGATGGCGATTCCCTGCTCCTTGATTCCTTCCAGATTCGTGCTCTGGCCGATGGAGACAATCACCGTGTCGC
>JAJYAX010000115.1 GCA_021779275.1 Deltaproteobacteria bacterium
CGGCAAAATTTTCAGGAAGACGTGCTATGGTTTCACCTTCGGCATCTCGTAAAACAACAGTCCATCCTGAAGGGAGACTGAATTGTTCGATGCGTGTCTGAAAAAACTCTTTGGCAATAGTGGTGAGAATTGCATATCTGGCCTTTCCCTCTCGAAGGACGGGTACTGCAATGCCCAATAAAGGCTTGTTGGCAACCGGCCCGAAAAAAAGATCGCTTACAGCCGGTTTACCTGTTCGCATGGCGATTGGCCCCGCTAATCGGCCATTGGGTTTTTCGACAACAGGCAATGCCGCGCCAAAAGGGACCCGTGTGTCCATAAGCAGCTGTACCGGCGTTCCTCCGTCGGTAATTACCACATGTGTGCCAAAACTCGCATGGAAGCCTTTGGCCTCCTGATACAGTTCGTTCCATCGCGACTGATCATCGATCAGTGGCGATGCTGCGAGCATATTAAGCGCACTAATACGCGCGCTGACGGAATTGTCGGTTTTGAGAACAAAATTTTCGGCCAAAACCGCAGCTTGTTCGACCAGCTGGCGTTCAATAATCTTTATCTGATAAATGGCTATGCCGACTGCAAATACAAGCAATGGCAGCATGCACAGCCAGATCATTTTTTTTATTACTGAGGAAAGCGCCACCCCGATGGGCTTATCCCTTTTCTCGCTTAAAGCATGTTCTTGGGTCACAGGAATCTCCGGCATCACTCTTCGACGTTGTCCTTTTAGGCGATAATTATTCGTCATAACGGGTAGCAGTGCGTTTTAATGTTATGGATGGCCATCGAGAGCGTTTTTATTCCCTGTGACATGGTCATAATCAAACGGTTTGCAGCAACTCGTTTTCATCTAGTATTGTTATCAGGTTTTTTGGGAAAATTTTCCAGAAATATTTTACACATGTGCGCCAAGTCCGGTAACCCGCATTCTTGTCTCTTCCACGGCGCGTGTCAACCGTCATTGAAGCTCCCGTGTGTTTGTGATACCTTATTATAACATGGGTTTTTCAGGACGATTTTTTTATCTTCAGGATGCTCGGCAAGAGGCACATTTCTCTTAACGCAGCCTTACCTATCAATCAATTTCAGAGGCGCCCAAACATGGATCCACGCGGACTCAAAGGCCGATCTCCGTTTCCTTTTGAAATGATCGGGGTAATGGTTTCTCTGTCAGCCGGATCGGAAGAGGTTCTAGCCGAGGCCGGATATCTCGCCAATATTTTTGGGGCTCGTTTGTTATTGATTCAAATGGGGAAGCAGACAACCAAGCTGCAAACCGCGTTTGATACAATCTATGAACGGACGGGGACAAACATCCAAGAAGCTGCACGAGTCTGGCTGGAGGAGATGACCGTCAAGGCCCTGCTCACACTCTGTAAAGAACATTCTGTCGACCTCCTTATCCTGGAGACAATTCAACGCGAAGGGGTCTTGCGATATTATCTCGGTTCACTCGCCCGAGGTATAAGCAGGGCGGCAAAGTGCTCTCTGCTCCTGCTGACTGAACCGAAGGTGGGAGGCACGACTTTTAGAAAAATTATTGTAAGCGGGGTTTCTCACCCAAAAACCTCATTGACCTTGGGTACAGCTGTCTATTTCGCCAAACAGGTCGGCGCTCATGCCATCGCCATAGTTACAGAGCTCGATCAACCGACATTGTCAATGGCTACGGCGGATATGAGCACGGTTGATACTCTAACCAATCTCAAGCAACAGATCGTAAAAGATGAAATCGAAAGAATCCACGGCATTGTTGAATGTTGCCATCCCGAGGGATTGAAAATTACCGAGGAGGCAATCTTCGGCAGGTTGGGATACACCATACGGCAATATGCCAGGAATTATGGCGCTGATCTTTTAGTTATCAACTCTCCGGATGCAAAATACGGCATAATTGACCGGATATTTACCCACGACATGGAATATATCCTGGAAGATCTGCCGTGCAATGTGCTTATCGTCCACTCCCGGAATTCCCGACATTGAAGATATTTTCAAGCCATAGCCTCTATGTCTAAACTGACTCCAAACGATTTCGCCATCTTCCTGTTGGCAATCAGCACCATGTTGATTCTCTCGCGCGCCGGGGCAGAGTTAGGCAAGAAATTCGGGCTCCCAATCGTTACGGCGGAAATCGTGGTTGGGGTTATCCTTGGACCAACCCTGCTGGGAAACATAGCGCCTCATATTTACAATCGTCTCTTCCCGTTTGCATCCAATGCCGGCGTCTCGTTGGCGCTGGACAGTCTTTTCTCTTTGGCGGTCATCATGCTGCTGTTTGTTGCAGGCTTAGAATTGCAGCTATCCCAAGTGCTTCGACAAGGAAAACTCGCTGTTTTCACCGGTCTTGGGAGCATGGCGGCACCATTTCTCTCAGGGTTTGTGGTTGCCTGGTTTGTTCCTCAATGGTTTGGAATTGACAGATCCAATCAATTTCAATTTGCCATGTTCTTTGGAACGGCCATGTCCATCTCCGCTCTTCCGGTAATAGCTCGAATTTTATTGGACCTGAATATTTTCAGGACGGAAATCGGCAGGGTTGTTATTGCCTCCGCCATCTTGAATGATTTAGCAGGTTGGCTGCTCTTTTCTTTCATCCTCTCCATTTGGGGACCAGAGAAAGGCATAACGGACATTAGCCATACGATCATATACATACTGGCCTTCAGTGTTTTCATGCTCGTTATCGGCAGAATTGTCTTAAACAGAATCCTGCCTTGGATTCAATCCAATTTATCCTGGCCCGGCGGAGTCTTGTCCTTAAGTCTTGGAACCTGCCTTCTCTGCGCCGCCTTCACTGAGTATATCCATATTCATGCCATTTTCGGGGCCTTTATTGCCGGTGTAGCTATCGGAGATTCCGTACACCTGGAGGAAAAGGCCCGTGACATTATGCACCAATTTGTCACCAATTTCTTTGCGCCCTTGTTTTTTGTTTCTATTGGATTACGTGTCGATTTCATACAACATTTTAATGTGCTGATTGTTGTGATTGTTCTCGTTGTAGCCTTTACCGGCAAGGTGTTCGGGGCAACACTGGGTGCTCGCTTGGCCGGCATGACGAGACGAAGCGCGCTGGCGGTTGGTTTTGGCCTGAACGCCCGGGGAGCCGTAGAGATCATTCTCGGAAGTCTTGCTCTTGACGCCGGTCTCATAACCCAGCCGATATTTGTAGCCTTAGTCATAATGGCTCTGGTTACCAGTATTACCAGTGCTCCGTTGATGCTCTATTTCATGCAGAGAGAACAAGAAGAAGAGTAGGTCCATTGCTGTACGGTCTTTTCATGTGATCCACCCTCACCAATTCTTTTTAGGGAGACGACATGGACCGCTATGCTGATTTTGCACACCTGAAAAACGGTGAGCACCAAGATACCGACTTCCGGATCCTCCGGCGCACCGGAAGCTCCGGTATCGCCGTTATAAGCATCCACGGCGGAGAAATCGAACAGGGCACAACCCGCATTGCCGACGCCATCGCCGGACAGGAACATTCCTTCTACTCCTTTGAAGGAAGGAAAAAAAACGGCAATTGGGCCTTACATATCACCAGCAACCGGTTTGACGAGCCGACGGCTATGGAGATTGCCTGCCAGGCGAATATTATACTCTCAATCCATGGCTGTAAAATTATGGAACCGGTTGTTTACCTGGGAGGATTGGATATCGAATTGAAGGAGCTGATACGACAGGCGCTTGAGAATTCCGGTTTTCAAACACTAATTCCTTCAGACCCCTGCTTTAGAGCGACCGATCAAAAAAACATCTGCAATCTGTGCGGCCGCGGCATGGGGATTCAGATGGAGATCAGTCGAGGACTGCGAGCCCAAATGTTCCTCGATCTCACGCCGGAGGGCAGACTCCATCATACCGAAATATTCACCAGGTTTATCGATTCGGTACGGAAGGCAATCGAGCCTTTTGCGACAGGCTCTCCTGAAACCCCGCCGCTGCACGTCGCGGATTGAGCCGCCTCACATATCAAGCGAAGGTTTTTCTAACCGGAAAAGTTTTAAGCGGTCAGCGCTGATGCTACTCCATGGAGGACTTGACACATGTCGATTAAAAACCTGGATGTTCTGTTCAATCCGCAGAGGATAGCCGTTGTTGGTGCAAGTGAGGATAAAAAATCGATAGGATATCATATCTTCAGGAACCTGATCGGGGATGGATTCCAGGGAATCGTGCATCCGGTAGCCCCGGGCATGAGCGGGGTTCAGGGAGTCGAGGCATACGGAACAGTCTGTGATATTCCCCATCCAATCGATCTTGCAATGGTGGCGGCTCATCCTGAAAATCTGCTTTCAGCGCTGGAAGATTGTGGTCAAAAAGGCGTGAAGGGAGTCGTGGTCCTAGCCCCGGATTATAAATATCGCGCCGAACATGCCGATCTGATCTCTGATCAAATCAGGAAATTATCCCTGCTGCACGGGTGCCGGGTGTTGGGTCCCAACTCACTGGGGTTTCTGAGACCTGCAAAAAACCTCAATGCCACGCTGTTCCCGGAAATGCCGCAGCCCGGAAACATCGCCTTTATCTCAGAAAGCGGCATTTTTTCCACGGCATTTCTTGAGCATGCCATAAGCAAAAAAGTGGGGTTCAGCTACTTCATCTCCCTAGGCTCGAAATTCGATATCAACTTTGCAGACATTATCGATTTTCTGAGTGGAGATGGCAACACAAAGGCCATCTTTCTTCAAATTCAGAGCATCAGCCATGGAAGAAGATTCATGACCGCAATGCGAAGCTTCGCAAAAACCAAGCCGATCATCGTCGTCAAGCCTGGAGGGGAAGATGACCTTTCTCTGTTGTCAATAACGGATTCCGGCTGTCTTGCAGAGGAGGACAGGATCTACGAAGCGGTGTTTAAACGGGCCGGTTGCCTGAGAGTCAACGACATGGTTGATCTTCTCTATATGGTTGAGACCATAGCAAAACAGAAACGGCCAAAGGGGAAACGATTGTTTATCATATCCAATTCCGTCACCCCCTCGCAGATGGCCATCGATGCCGTCAAAGGAATGGGCGGCATGCTGGCGACACCGTCTGCAGCTCCAGTAAACACCATCAGCGAGCATCTCCCCCTGAAACGAAAGACGTACAACCCCGTTTATCTTCCCGCCGATGCATCATCAGAGGATTACAAAACGGCCATCGAACACTGCCTGCACGATAGCGGTGTCGACGGAATCCTTGTTGTCTGCGTCCCCTTTCCCGGCGTGGACCTGATGAAGATTGCGGAGGTGATTGTCGCTGCCGGACGGAGCAATCCCGGAGTCTCCCTGTTCACAACATGGTGCGGGGAAAAAACCGCGCCGGCTGAGATTGAATTTTTAAATGAGAAAGGGATCCCGACCTACTACACACCGGCTCAGGCGGTAAAAAGCTTCATGTATATGTATCAGTATGACTACAATCTTAAGCTCTTACAGGAGACACCTGAAATTATACTTAAAGATTTCTCTCCAGATCTGCAACATGCGGAGAGGATCATCAAAGACAGCATAGCACAGAAGCGATTTTCGCTGCATGCAATCGAGGCGGGCGATATCCTGAAGGCATACGGAATCCCGGTAATTGAAACGATCAGGGTGGCGAATGCAGAAGAGGCTGTCCGCGAGGCTCGACGCATAG
The DNA here is from genome assembly GCA_021779275.1 of Deltaproteobacteria bacterium. Classification (GTDB taxonomy): domain Bacteria; phylum Desulfobacterota; class Desulfobulbia; order Desulfobulbales; family Desulfocapsaceae; genus CAIUQR01. The sequence goes on from JAJYAX010000115.1 coordinate 5,635, forward strand.
GGTATCCGGTTGTTTTAAAAATTGATGCCTTGACGGTCCACACGAGAGCCGTGAAAGGAGGGGTGCACATAAGCCTCAGGAACGACCGCGAAGTTCGCCATGCGTCTTCGATTCTGCAGAATCTTGTTGCTTCCTTAAAGGATCCGGACGCCAGGATGATCCTCCAACCCATGGTCGCCAAACTCGAGATC
>JAJYAX010000116.1 GCA_021779275.1 Deltaproteobacteria bacterium
TGCTGATCCGCAGGGGCGTCGGATTGCTGATCGTGTCGCAGAGCGGGCATCTCCTTAGAAGATCTTGATAAAACTCTTCTTTTTCACCAGCAGTGAGTTCCGGAGCAAACGCCACCTGCACCGATATCTGACCAAAACCCGCCCTGTTCCGGCTGTCCAGCCCAAAGGCCCTGGACGGGTCAATGTCGCTGGAAACCGTTATCGTCAGGTTTTCCAGGGAGATATGCTTTTCCTGGGCAATGATCCTGGCGATATTCATTACACATCCTCCCAGCCCAATGACCAGACATTCCGGCGGAGTGGGGCCGGCATTGTCGCCTCCCCATTCTTTTCTGGCATCCATGCAGATTTTATGGCCGCGTGCCGTGGCGATTATCTGGCGATTGGCGCCTGCGGCAAGCGTTGCCGCAATGAGAATCCGCTCCATTCCGTTCGCTGCTTTCGATGTCTCCATACCTTTCCCCTTGTTTTTCTGGTGAGATTATTTTTTAGATTAGGGTTTCTATCAGGAAAATATTCTGATAAATAACGATGTAGAGAAAATTTACCTGACTGTCAAATGAATTGTTTTTATATGCTTATCGTAAAATTCGATTAAAAGAAGGAGGCATCATGGACCTGCAGCACTTGCAGACCTTCCGGACGGTCGCCACGCTGATGAATTTCAATCAGGCGGCAAGGGTTCTGAACGCCTCGCAGTCAACCGTTTCGGCCCGAATCAAGAGCCTGGAAAATGAAATCGGGGTACTGCTGTTCAAGAGGATAGGAAAAATAATCCAACTGACCGAGGCCGGGGCGAAGATGCTCGTCTATGCCGACAAACTCCTGGCCATTGAGGAGGAGGCCTTGGCCGAGGTGGCCGGCAGAAACACGACCTCCGGTCTGCTCACCATCCGGATGCCGCAGACTGTGGCCACCTATTATCTGCCCCGCGTTCTCTATGACTATCAACCCCGCTTTCCGGGGATGCGGCTGGATATCACCAGCTGCGCCCTGCATTCCCTGGAGCATGAACTGCGAATCGGCACTGTCGATCTGGCGTTTTTATTTGCCGGCTCCATTGCTGCCAAAAATCTCGTCTCCGAGGTGTTGCGCATCGAGCCGCTGGTTGTCGTCTCGCACCCCAATCACCCGTTGGCGGCCATGAAGTCCGTTGATTTCACGGACCTCGAAGGCCAGGTGCTTCTTCTCCCGAAAAGCGATTGCGGCTACCGGATGGAATTTGAACAGACCTTGGCCGCCAAGCGGGTGAAACCGGCCACCGTGATTGAGATGAACAGTATCGAGGCCATCAAGCAGACGATGCAAACTGGGCTGGGGGTCACTCTTATTCCGGAAATCGCAGTCCGGCACGAGGTGGAAAAAGGAACGCTGGCCAGGGCGCGCTGGGTTGATGACCTGGAAACAGGGGTCCTGATGATCCGGTACAAGAATAAATGGTGTCATCCTGCCGTGGAGGCCTTTATGGATACGGCGAGGCGTCTGACAGGGGATGGCGTTTGACGGGAACGAAGAGGTTTACCTGCGATAGGTGATGGTATAGGAAAATGTTGCGGGATCATAAAAATCCAGGACCTTGGCGCCGATTTCGGCATAGGGATACCCGAAGGTATTGAGAGGCGGGCCGTTCTGGGCCGGATTCAGCATCAGATCACGTCCCGAGGCCAGCTTGACCCGGTACTGGTCCCAGCCGCCCCAGAAATAGGTGCGGTATTCCTTGGTCTTGGCGTCATCGAGCGTAAGATTTTGGGTCAGCATCATTTTCCGCACGTCGGCGGGATCCACCGGCACCCAGTCGTATCCCGGCAGATAGAATTCAGCCCAGCAATGCTGCCAGCCGGTAATATTGACCACCGGCTCTTTGCCGAGACGGATACCGAAGATCTCGCGGGCAGGGATACCCGCGGCCCGGCACAAGGCCACAAAGACCGAGTGAATATCCGTGCATTTGCCGCCGGGCGTCCGGAGCAGGCGGTCGACATCCCCCAGGCCGCAGCCGACGGTGTCCGGATCGCGGTGCATATTGTCGCAGGTCCAGTCATAAATGGCCTTGGCCTTGGCCAGGACCGTGGTCTTGCCCGCGGTGATTGTATCGGCCAGTTTTTTCACCTCGCCGTCTATGGGGCCAAGGCTGGTGGCCTGCAGATAGAGGGCAAAGTCGGCCGGGTTCCAGGCCCCTTCTGTGGCGGGAAAATCTCGACGAATGACCTCCTGACGCTCAACATGAAAAGAAAACTGGGCCTTGCGGCTTGCGGCGCCTTTATTCCAGCGCATATACAACATCGGTGTGCTGTATTTCCGGTCCGAGTATACGGCTGATTCGGCAAAATCTCCAGTCACCTGAATATTGGTGACCAGCTGATCCCGGTCCGAGAGCGGATAGGGGATCCAGAGCCGGGTGTCCTCGTTGTTTACCTGCCGGGAGAGGTCAAATTCCATGGTGACGGTGCCCGACTGAGAGGCGGCCAGGACCAGACCCGGCATCAGAACGACCAGGCCTGTGAGGACGATTCGGATAATATGTTTCACTTCTGTCTCCTTGGTTGAATGGAAGCATAGCTGAAAATAATTCTCAAAATAAACAGTTTGCTGATGTAATTCAAGCACGTAATATTGATGTATAGTATACATTTAATAGGAAATACCTATTCAAGCCATGTGCCGCTGGAAAATTTACCGGCCTTTCCTCGTTTTCCCGCCGGAAAGTTGAAAAATGTCGTATCATGAATAGTATTGTAGAAGGATATTCCTGTGGTTTCCTTATCAGCCGGAATTTTTAAAGAAAGGAGCCGACATATGCCACGAACACCAATTACGATTTCCGAAAACATTGAATACCTCTCCATCCTGGATGAAGAAGGGCGGCTGGACGCGGAGCTTGAGCCGGATATCTCCGGTGAAATGCTGCTGCGGCTGTATCGGGCCATGCTGCTGGGGCGCAGATTCGACGAACGTCTGCTCGACCTGCAGCGGCAGGGCCGCATCGGGACCTTCCCGCCCATCAAGGGCCAGGAGGCCTCCCAGCTCGGCGCCGTCGCCCACCTGCGGCCGGGCGACTGGCTGGTTCCATCTTTCCGGGAGACTGCGGCCGAGGTCTGGCGCGGCAGGTCGCTTTCGAGTGTCATCATCGGCAATAACGGCTTCAGCGAAGGGGCGGTTATCCCACTTGATCATAATGATCTGCCGGTCTCTGTGCCGGTGGGCTCCCAGGTCCTCCATGCGGTCGGCCTTGGCTGGGCCGCGCGATACCGCCGGAAGGACGATATCGCAATGACATTCTTTGGCGACGGGGCCACCTCGGAGGGCGATTTTCATGAAGGGATGAATTTCGCGGGCGTCTTTCAGGCGCCGGTGGTCTTTGTCTGTCAGAATAACCAGTGGGCCATCTCCACCTCTTTTGCCGGACAGACCCATTCGGCGACCATCGCCCAGAAGGCCGTCGCCTACGGGATGCCGGGAATTCGCGTCGACGGCAATGATATCCTGGCCGTCTATGCCGCGGCCGGGGAGGCCGTGGACAGGGCGCGGGCCGGCGGCGGGCCGACGCTGATCGAGTGTCTGACCTACCGGGTGATGATGCATACCACCGCCGATGATCCGAAAAGATACCGCACCGATGCCGAGGTGGAGATCTGGCGGCAGCGGGATCCGCTGCCCAGATTCGGGAAGTACCTGCTGGACAAGGGTGTTGCCTCCGGCGAGGAGCAGAATGATCTGGAGGCGGAGGTCCTGCAGGAGATCCAGGACGCCGTCGACCATGCCGAGAAGCAGATGCGGACCATGGGGAATCCGCTGGATATGTTCAATCACGTCTATGCCGAACTGCCGCCGCACCTGGCCGCTCAGAGGGAGGAGCTGGCCCGGGAACTGGCCGAAGCGGGGAAGGAGGTGCAGTCATGACCAAAATGACCATGGTCCAGGCCCTGAACCTGGCCCTCCGGCAGGAGATGGCCAAGGATGACGGCGTGATCGTTTTAGGAGAGGATGTCGGCCGAGACGGCGGTGTCTTCCGGGTAACCGACGGTCTTATCGATCAATTCGGCGAGCAGCGGGTGGTGGACACCCCGCTTGCCGAGTCCGCCATCGTCGGCATGTCCATCGGCATGGCGGCCTACGGCCTGAAGCCGGTCTGCGAGATCCAGTTTTCCGGCTTCAGCTATCAGAATTTTCATCAGATCGAGAATCATGCCGCCCGTCTGCGCTGGCGTTCCCAGGGCAGATACCCGATGTCCCTGGTGCTGCGGGCCCCCTACGGCGGCGGGGTGCGAGCGCTGGAGCATCACTCCGAGAGCCGGGAGGCCTACTGGGCCCATACCCCGGGCCTGAAGATGGTTATCCCGTCCGGTCCGCGCAACGCCCGGGCCCTGCTGGTCAGTGCGATCCGTGACCCGGATCCGGTGATCTTCTATGAGGCCAAGGCCCTGTACCGGGCCTTCCGGGAAGAGGTCCCCGACGAGGAGGAGACCCTGCCTCTCGGCCGGCCCCAGCTGGTGCGGGAGGGCAAGGATGTGACCATGATCTCCTACGGGGCGATGATGCGGCCGGTCATGGAGGCTGCGGAGGTGCTGCGGGAGAGGCAGGGCGTCGAGGCGGAGGTCATCGATCTTCTGACCATCTCACCGCTGGACGAAGAGATTCTCGTCCGGTCGGTGAAGAAGACCGGGCGGGCGGTAGTGGTGCATGAGGCGCCGCGCAGCTTCGGTCCCGGGGCCGAGATCGTCTCCCGGCTGATGGAAAAGGCCTTCTTCTTCCTGCAGGCGCCCATCGAACGGGTAACGGGGTTTGATATCGTCATTCCGCCATTCGCCCGGGAAAAGAGCTATATCCCCGGCCTGGAGCGTATAGTCGCTGCAGCCGGAAGAACCTTGAACTATTAACAGAAAACAAGGAGGTAGGATGAGCAGATCGTTTACATTGCCGGATCTGGGAGAAGGGGTCCACGAGGCGGAGGTCCTGGCCGTTCATGTAACCGCAGGCCAGCAGGTGAAGGAAGGGGAGCCGATTCTGGATATAGAGACCGATAAGGCCGCGGTCGAGATCCCTTCTCCGTTCACCGGCAAGGTCGTACAGGTTCTGGTGAAGGCCGGAGATCAGGCCCGGGTCGGCGAGGAGATGATCGTCTTCGAGGGCGGTGACGCGGCCGGGGCGAAGAAGCAACAGATGCCGGAGCGTTCATCTGCTGATGCTGTCCTGAACAAGGAGACGGCCCCTGTTGCTCAGGCCGGGAAAACAGCCGCCCCTGTCCCGGCCTCGCCAGCCACCCGCCGGCTGGCCCGGGAACTTGGGGTCGACCTGCAGCAGGTCACGGCCACCGGCGCAGGCGGACTGGTCACCGCCGAGGACGTCCGCGCCCTGGCGGCGGCAGGCCGGGAGGTTGTCGCCCAACCTGCCTCCGTGCTCCCCTCGCCTGTTGAATCGTTTTTCGTTCCTGCGCCCGCGCTGCCCGATTTTGCCCAGTGGGGAGAGGTGCAACGTCTGCCGTTTCGATCGATTCGCCGGGCGACAGCCCGGCAGATGGCCACCGCCTGGAGCCAGATTCCCCATGTGACCAGCCAGGACCTGGTGGATATCACCAGGCTGGAGGCCTTCCGCCGGAAACATAAAGAAGAAATCAAGGCCGCCGGCGGTCGCCTGACCCTGACCGTCTTTGCGATGAAGGCTGCGGCCACGGCGCTGAAGGCCTATCCGATGTTCAATTCCAGCCTCGATCTCGCCGCCCAGGAGATCGTGGTCAAAAATTACTACAATATCGGGGTG
>JAJYAX010000117.1 GCA_021779275.1 Deltaproteobacteria bacterium
TTCAGGGCATTGCCACCGGTGGTCGTCTCCGGATTGCCGAACATCACGCCGATCTTCATCCGGATCTGATTGATAAAGATCAGGACCGTATTGCTGCGGTTGATAACGGCGGTGAATTTCCGCATGGCCTGGGACATGAGCCTGGCCTGGAGTCCCATATGAGAATCTCCGACATTGCCGTCAATCTCCGCCCGCGGCACCAGGGCGGCCACGGAATCGATGACAATCACGTCGACTGCGCCGGAACGGATCAGGATCTCGGCAATTTCCAGGGCCTGCTCGCCGAAATCAGGTTGTGAGACCAGGAGATTGTCGACATCCACGCCAAGACGTTCGGCGTAACTGGTGTCGAGGGCATGCTCAGCGTCGATAAAGGCTGCCGTTCCGCCGCTTTTCTGGGACTCGGCGATAATATGCAGGGCGAGAGTGGTCTTGCCGGAAGATTCGGGTCCGAATATCTCCGCTACTCTGCCCTTGGGGAATCCACCCACACCGAGGGCGATATCGATGCTCAGGGCTCCGGTGGGAATAACGGGAATGCGTTCGGTGACATGGGTGCCGAGACGCATAATTGAGCCCTTGCCGAACTGACGCTGTATCTGGCTGATAGCGTTATCGACGCTGGTCCCTTTATCTTTGTTCGAATCGGTTGCTGCCATTTTTTTCTCCTGAAAAGTTCAATGGGAATATGTAAGGGTTGTTAATCACTGGTGGTCTGTTGCTATGAGGATGTGGTCCGCCCGCTTTTTTTCAGCAGATACTTTCGTATCAGATTGAGGCCGGTGAAGGCGGTGATTTCCTGGATTTGTTCCCGGCTGCCGGAAAATTTGAACGGCCAGACCCGGCAGTGTTCAGCGGTGGCCAGACCGAAAAAGACCGTACCCACCGGTTTTTCCTCCGTCCCGCCGTCCGGTCCGGCAATGCCGGTGACCGACAGACCGATATCGGCATTGGTTCCGGTCCTGATGCCTTCCGCCATCGCCTTCGCCACCTCTGCGCTGACCGCCCCTTTGCTCTCGATAAGCGCCTGGTCAACATGGAGATAGTTGATCTTCATGGCGTTGGAATAGGAGGTCACTCCGCCGAGAAAATAGTCAGAACTCCCCGGGATGGTTGTGATCTTGTGGGAGATCAGCCCCCCTGTGCATGATTCGGCCATGGCCACCGTGCTCCCGGTGTTCCTCAGCAATGAACCGACAACCAGTTCCATGCTTTCCTGGTCATGTCCGTAGATGACATCTCCAAGCAGGGTGTTGACCACTGTGCAGGCATTCCGGAAAAGCGGTTCGGGATTGTTCCCCCGGATATCCCGGATAATGAGACTCAGGTGCACCTCGGGAAAGACCGGATAATACCCTATGGCCACATCGTCCGCCAGATTGAGGGTGGCTATGCGGGCGTTTACCTCCATCTCGGACATATCGAAGATCTTGAAAAGACGCCGGCAGGTGGACAGACGCGAGCCCGGATACCAGGTGGCCAGGCGCGGTAAAACGTGATCGGTCAGGAGCTTCTCCGTCTGACGGGGAACACCGGGGAGAAAGAAGATCGGTTTGTTGTCATGGATGAGCTGATAGCCTGCCATCTTTCCCTGCGGATTGAGGGCCTCGGCCCCGACCGGCAGCCAGGCCAATTTTTCCAGGGGGCTGACCGGCGAACAGGATATCTCATCCAGATGGGCGCGGATCAGAGAGAGGATCTCCGGATTCGGCATGGTCGGCCGATTCAGGGCCACAGAGACGGCCTCGTTGGTCAGATCATCATCCGTAGGGCCGAGACCGCCGGTGACAATGACAAAGTCCACGCTGTCAATGGCCCGTTTCAGGGCCTCGCCGATCAGAGAGGGGGAATCGCCGATGGTATGCATGGCATGGATTTCATAGCCCGCCTCGAAAAGCTGACGTGCCGCAAAACCGCTGGTGGTATTGGCGATTCTTCCCGATGTCAGTTCATTGCCGATGGCGATTATTTCACCTTTCATTCGTTTCCCGTACATTGTCTTCCCAAGACATTTGTGCCGATAGCCTCTACGAGTTCGACGGAAATAATGGTATTTTTCAGGTCATCCTCACCGGAAAAGGAAACAGGGATATAGTTGTCGGTGAACCCTTTCAACAGCCCGTGTTCATCGCGTTTTCCTTCTACCAGGACTGGCCGTTTTTCCCCGATATGTCTGTGGTGGAATTGAGCCTTTTTCCGATTTCCCAGAGCCCTTAGGCGGGCCACTCTTTCTTCCTTAATGGATCGTGAAACCTGATTTTTAAAGGTGGATGCCAGTGTTCCCGGCCGTTTCGAGTACGGAAAGACATGGAGATAGGTGCAATCAAGATCTTCTAAAAACGATGCTGTGTTGGCGAAATTTTCTTCGGTCTCACCGGGAAAACCGACAAGGACGTCGATGCCGATGGCTGCCTCCGGGATACCTGCACGGCAGAGATCGATCACCTCCGCGAACTGTTTGCTCTTGTAGCGTCTGTTCATCCGCCCGAGTATCTCATCGTCGCCGCTCTGCAGAGGGATATGGAGATGCGGCATGAAATTCTGCTGCCGGGCCATCAACGTCAGCAGTTGCGGATGTATTTCCAGCGGCTCAATCGAGCTCAAACGATAGCGAATTTCCGGTGTCGCCGTACACAGATCCGCCATCAAGGCGGCAATATCCTTTCCTTCTTGCAGATCTTTTCCATACATACCGGCATGGATTCCGGTGACCACGATCTCCCGGTGTCCTTCCGCGGCAAAAACCTCAGCCTGGGCAAGCACCTCCGCCATGGGCAGGCTGCGGCTGGGGCCGCGTGTATAGGGCACAATACAGTAGGTGCAGTAGCTGTTGCACCCGTCTTGAACCCGTAGAAAGGCGCGGGTTCTGTCATTGAAATGCCGGACCGGAAGGTCGCAGATATCGGTTTTCTGGGAAATCCTCCCGATGAGCATGGACAGATCGCAGACCTCCTCCCGCAGGGCGGTCTCGACCAGGAGATGCTTGTTGCCGTTACCGACAATACAGAGGGGATTGTCCTGCAATTCCTTCATCTCCAGCAGTTCCTGGGCCGCCATCTGGGCATGACAGCCGGTGATGATGATTTTTGCGTCAGGACATGTCCGTACGGCCTTGCGGATACATTGCCGGGACTGGGCCCCGGCCTTGCCCGTTACGGTGCAGGTGTTTATGATGACCACATCGGCTGTCTGGCCGAAGGGAACAATTGAACATCCTAGCGCCTCGAAGCTGCTCTGAAACGAGGCTGATTCGAATTGGTTGATCTTGCAACCCAAAGTGGTGATGGCTATTTTTTTCATGAAACCAGTGGCGTACCGTTTTTTTGTACCGGCAGGATGCAATTCCTGTGGTCGCCTGCGGTCTTTAGGGATTCCGCTAAAATTTCACCACAACCGATAACCTCATCATTCCGATAGATAACTGCAAATTGTCCGGGGGTGACGGCACGCTGTTTGTCTCTGAAGGTGATTGTGTACTGAGTGTCAGTGATCCTGGTCACTGTTGCCTCCGCCCCCCGATGGCTGTACCGGATCCGGACCTGGTACCCCGTCTCCTGCAGGGGCGGTCGGTCCGCCAGCCAGTGGATGTTGGTGATACCGATGCAATCGTGATAGAGATCCTCTTCCTTCCCGGCAATAATTTTATTTCCTTCCTTCTGTATGGCCAGAACATACCAGGGGGTCGCATCCGGAAGGCCCAGTCCTCTTCGCTGACCGATGGTATACCGATACAAGCCCTTATGCTGCCCTAGTAGGCGTCCGTCCCTGGTCATGATCGAGCCGGGGAGAGTTCCTTCCGGCCGACGCTTCTCAAGGTAGCTGCCGAGGCCTTCCTGACCGAGGAAGCATATGTCCTGGCTCTCGATTCCCCGGAAATCGGAAAATCCATACCTCTCCGCCAGGGCATAGGCCTCTTCTTTTTTCCTGTCCCCGAGTGGAAAGAGGACTCGTGCCAATTGTCCTTGGGTCAGCCTGGCCAGGAAATAGGATTGATCCTTGTCGGGGTCAACCCCCTTGTACAGGCGAAAGAGACCGTCCATCTCACGCACCCGGGCATAATGGCCGGTGGCCATGCAATCCATCCCGGCGGCCAGCATGGTCTCCAGGAACAGACCGAATTTTATCTCCCTGTTGCAGAGCATGCAGGGGTTAGGAGTTATTCCATCAAAATAACTTCCGGAGAAATAAGCAAGTATTTTTTTCTCAAACTGCAGGCTCAGGTCAACGATATGCAGCTCAATGCCGATACGGGCGGCAATGTCCTGCACCCGCTGCTTCTGCCGGGCAATATCCGGTTGCGCCAGGTGCATGAAGAATCCGGCAATCTCGTAGCGATCTTGCAGCAGAAGAGCGCAGGCGGTGGAATCGACTCCGCCGCTCATCGCGATACCAACCCGTTTTCTTTCCACTGCCCTCCTTGTAATCCCCGATGAGGGGCTTATTGATTTCGATGAGATTTCTTCTGATGGAAAAATTCCGACCAATAGCGTACAATAACCGACCATGAATGAAAAAGAAAGTGACAATGGATTTTCTCCCCCCATCCCGGAACTCCTTGCCCCTGCCGGGAATTTTGACAAGCTGGTAACGGCGATTCACTATGGGGCCGATGCCGTCTATCTGGGCGGAAAGGCCTTCAGCCTGCGGGCCAAGGCCGGCAATTTTACCGACGAGCAGATGGGGCAGGCCGTCGAATATGCCCATGCCCACCGGGTGAAGGTCTATGCGACCGTCAATATCATTGCCCATAACCGGGATCTGTCAGGACTGGACGATTATCTCGCGGATCTCAGGCGTCTGGGGATCGACGGCCTTATCATTTCCGATCCGGGCATCCTGCAGAGAGCGAGGGTGATTGTCCCGGAGATGCCGATCCATCTCTCCACCCAGGCTAATGTGACCAACCATGCTGCGGCGGCGTTCTGGGCAGGGCAGGGGATTGGCCGCCTGAATCTGGCCCGCGAGCTGTCTCTGGCCGAGATCCGTGAGATCCGGGGGAAGGTCGGCTGTGAGCTTGAGGTCTTTGTGCATGGCGCCCTCTGCATCTCCTATTCGGGACGCTGCATGCTGTCAAATTATATGACTAGCCGGGATGCCAATCAGGGGAATTGCGCCCATCCCTGCCGGTACAGCTATGCCCTGATCGAGGAGAAACGTCCCGGTCAATATTATCCTGTCGAAGAGGATGAACGGGGGACCTATATTTTTAATGCCAAGGACCTGTGTTTGTTGCAATTGCTGCCGGAACTGGTCGCCTCCGGGGTGGATTCCCTGAAGATCGAAGGGCGGATGAAGTCCATTTTCTATGTCGGCGGGGTGGTTCGGGTCTACCGGGCGGCATTGGATTTTCTGCGCTCGCTGCCTATCTCGGCCTGGAAGGATCCCGCAGGTATTACACTGCCGGAGATATTTATGGAAGAGATCGTCAAGACCGGCACCAGGGGGACCAGTGAAAATTTTATCCGGCAGCGGCCCGGAAGCACGGAGATGCTCTACTCTACTCCCCGGGCCGTGCAGCCGGCGGAACCGGTGGCGGTGATCCTGCGGACCGGGGCCCGGCCGCTGGTGGAGGTGCGAAACGTGCTGGAGACCGGGGAGGCCATTGAATATATGGCCTCCGGCATCGAGCTGCTGCCCGTGACCCTCCTGGCCATGCAGAATGAAAAAGGGGAGGCGGTCACCCGGGCAAATCCGGGAAACCGGGTGTATCTGACGACTGAACCACCCCTTGCTGCCGCATTGGAGAACG
>JAJYAX010000118.1 GCA_021779275.1 Deltaproteobacteria bacterium
AGGGATAACCGGCAGGACACGCAGTAAAAAACCGATATAGCCCGCCAGGGAAAACACAGGCGTCTGTCCCTCTGCATAAAGGGAATGCAGGGCCGTATTCCGGATGACCTGGAGGTGATGCAGTTTCAGGCTGCCCACCCCGAGTGCGCACACGGTCTTGACGGAAAAAAGCATATCCTCTTCGCTTTCTCCCGGGATTCCGAAGATCAGGTGGGCGCCCAGCTCAAAACAGCCGAACGCCCTGATCCGCAGGGCCGCATCCTGGAAATCGCTGAAGCTGTGATTACGGTTGAGCAGGTTCAGGCTCCGGTCATGCACGCTCTGCAGACCGAGTTCGAAAAGGCACTCCTTGCCGGTTTTTCTGATCAGTCCGGCCAGAGGCTGGAGAAGCCGATCCTCCAGATAATCAGGTCTGGTGGAGAGGATCAGGCCGACACAATCGGGATCCGGCAGCAGGGAAGCAAAGACCGGCAACAGCTGCTTCACCGGCAGGGCGGTACAGGTTTCCTGCTGGAAGTAGGCGAAATATTTTTTAAACCTGCCCTTCAGCAGGTGGGTCTTCCCCAGCTCAATCTGGCGCGCGACAGTATCGGTCTTTTCCAGGTGCCAGGGGGTGAAGCCGGCGGGACGGCAGAAAATACATCCCCCGTGCGCTCGGTTCGGACAAGGCCGGCCCATATCCACCGGAATTTTCCCGACCGCCTGCCCGTATTTGTGCCGATAGTGATAACTGAAGGTGCGGATACGAGGCGGGGGCATGGCAGCGGGTATCTTTCTTCCTCCGTCAGCCGTTGCTGATAATCTCCCCGGTGGTGTTGTCGACCACCACGGGGCTTTCAAAAAAGGTCACCGACGGGAGAGCGCCGTATTTATCAAAGATGAACGTCTTCCATTCATCCGTATAGAGACGCTCTGCGTCCTCCCGCGAGTTCCAGAGGTAGACGCCGCCGGCTGTGCCGCCGTCCTGCGAAAGCAGGTAATATTTGCGAATCAGCCCTTCCATCTCTCTGTATTTCGGCGCCGTACTCAAAAAGACTGCGCGCGCCTCTTCCCGGGAAAGGGGCTGGGGCAGTTTGAACTGTACAAATGCTGTAATCATAAGGTCTCCCTCTGTTGTGTTGTTTCAATCCTGTGTTCTGTGATGTGCTTCTCTTAATCCTTCCGGAGAATCCCCAGTGAATAATCATGGGCCTCAAACCGGGTAACACATTGCTCAACCATCGCCTCATCTTCCATTGCCAGATCCAGAAGCCGGGTGACGCCCAGTATATGTCCGATCATAGAGAGTTTTTTCCCCAACTCCCTGGCTGACTCGGCCTTCAGCCGCGCCTTGAGAAAATCCCCCGAGGTGGTGACATTAAAATCCATATGCCGCAGCACCTTGGCGACAAAGGACACCCGCAGATCCCTTTTTCTGGTCTCGGCGGCGCCTCCTTTAAAAGAGAGGGAGATATAATTATTGAAGGCATCGTCGGACAGATAGCAGTCCAGGACGATATAGTGATAGCCCATGCTCAGGCTGACATTCAGATAGTCAGGGGCAACCACCGCGTAACTCCTGGTGTCCACCGGCTGTATGGCCGTTAACGTGGGTGTCCGTAACATGGCGGAGAAGAGATCCTTGGTCCCCATCCGGTGATCCGGTCCCTTCCAGTCAAGCGCCTGGTCCGTCATGCCCTCCCAGAGTTTCTGAAAGGGGAGACTCTTGATTTTTTCGGCCGGGATGACGTTCAGGGCCTGGCCTTCTATGGCGTCGCCCTGGATGTCAAGGACATACAAGGTGAGCGGCAGGTCGGTTTCGACCCTGAAGATATTCTTGACGGAATGCAGGCGGCTCTTTTCCTTCAAAAGAAACATCTCGTTGAGCGCCGTTTCGTGACAGAAACGCAGGATGTCGTGCCAGGTGCGGCAGGCCTGAAGGGTGAAATCTTCCTGTCGCGGGTCTGTGAGATGCAGCGGAAAAATGTATTCGGCCATATGCTCCAGCAGGCGGTGCGACTCTGTCACGGGTATCCGTACGGTATTCTCCTGGTAGGACTTCGTTGCCTGCAAGATCTCGACCATACCGGCATAGATGATGCCCGCGTCAGCGTCAACGGTGATCTCCTGGTCATCCTGGAGAGCGTTGAAGATGCCGCTGACCCGAACGAGACAGGGCACTCCGAATTCTCGAATAACGGAGGCCATATGATCGGTCCAATTTCCTTTTTCCACCACCACGGCCGAGGCCTTGCGCAGGGCTCCTATAAAGCGGGGAGACGAGTGTTTTAAGACCAGAACGGCGCCCTTGGGCAGGCTGGTGAGGTCATGCACTGTGGTTGCCTTAAACACCTTTCCCCAGCCCACGCCCGGACTGATCGGCTGCGTCTCGCGGGCTATAATCGGGGCATGAACCTGAGCGGCCGGACTCGTCCTCTCTCTCCCCGCATAGACCCTCAAGGGGCGCGCCTGCAACATATAGAGTTGATTCTGCCGGTCGATACACCACTCAATATCCTGCGGCCCCTGGAGATGTCCTTCAATGCGCATGGCCATGTCGGCCAGCCTTTGCAGCTGATCGTGGTTCAGGCAAGGCCGGTTGGATTCTTCTCTCGACATGACGACCTGCTCCAGGCCGCCATCGTGCATCCCGGTGAGACAGATTTCCTTGTCCGCCGTTTCCTCCCGAACCAGAGGAAAACCGGGATCCCGTTTGAGAACATACACATCCGCCGAAATAACCCCTTCAACCAGCAGCTCACCTATGCCCCATACCGCATTAATCACCATCTCCCGGCTCTCCGGTCTGACGGGATTCAGGGAATACATCACTCCCGAGCAGAGAGGATCGATCATCTCCATAAATCCGACACTCATCGCCACGTCATCATCGCGAATATTTTTCAGGCGCTGGTAGACGATGACGCTCGCATTGTATTTGCTTGACGCCACCTCCTTGTAGGCCTGCAGCAGCTGGTCTGTGCGGACATGAAGGAGGGTTGCAAACTGTCCGGCAAAGGAACTTTCGGCAAGATCCTCGCCAATGGCGCTGCTGCGGACGGCCCAGTACAACGGCCGGCCGCGTTCTTTCTCCAGTCTTTCACTTTCGTGGAGAATGGAATGTTCTATCTCGGGTGGAATCTGCGCGCCGAGGAACAGGTTTTTAATGGTCTTTTCGGCCTGGAGAAGCTGATGGCTGTCATTGGGCTCCAGGTTGTCCAGGACATGGCTGATTTGAGCCGAAAGATTGTTGAATTCCAGAAAATGGGTATAGGCGCAGGCCGTGGCGGCGAAGCCCGCGGGAATCAACTGGCCGCAGCCGTTGTGCATCTCGCCCAGATTGGCCATTTTGTTGCCGACCTTATCCGCCAGCTCTTTTCTCACCGCCGGCAGAGGGATAATGATAGGTGTGTAGACCGGTTCCTTTCGACCGGTCAGCACGCGTCTGATATCCTTATCCAATTGCTCATAGACCTCCCTCAAGGCGGCATGCTGTCCCCCGGAGAGCCCAATGAGGCTGTCGACGATATTGGCCATATGCTTCGACAGATTGCATATCATTGCCTTCAGATACGGAAAACTGATGAGCTGGTTGTTATAGAGTTTTTCCTCCAGCCGGGTCATGAGGTCCAGACTGTGCTCGTTCTCAAAGAGCACCGACAGGAATTCATTGTATTTCTTCCGCAGGTCCTTTTCCGCCTGGGTTTCCTGGGATTTTTCTTTTTTCAGATACTTCCATAACCGAATCATGTGGTGCTCCTCACCCGGATAAAGGGGATTTTTCTAGTAGCCTGGCGCACACTATCGGCGACCGGCCCTGATCTCTCAGGCATGACCTTCAATGGGATTCCCGTAGAGGGGGCGTGTGCCGAACCGCGTGCTCACAGCATAGGCCACGCCTGCCGCCAGCATGATGGGGACGGTCAATTGAAATTGGCCGGTCATCTCCAAAACCATGATAATGGCCATCAGGGGGGCTTGGGTGGCGGCGGCAAGAGCCGCGGCCATGCCGATAACAGCTGCGGTCTCGGGAGAGCCGACCCACTGTGCGGGCAGGCTGCTTAACGCCATATCGCCAAAGAGAAATCCGCTTGTCGCACCAATGAAAAGTGTCGGTGTGAACAGTCCGCCCACCGCCCCTGAACCGGCGCTGATCATGGTGGCCAGTACTTTTACCGCTAACACAAATGCCACCCAGTGGACAAGAGTCTCACCGTTCAGCACCCGTGATACCGTGCTGGAGCCATTCCCCCACACCTCCGGAGTCACTGCCGACAGTCCTCCCGCCAGCAATCCTCCCAGCATCAACCGGAGAGGCAACCAGGAAATACGGGCGAATACCATGCGGCCCTGTTCCACTCCGTACAGGAGGATTGTACCAAGACCGCCGCAAAGCAACCCGGTCATCGCCGCAAATCCGAGGTGAGCGGGAGCAAGCCTGGCCGAAGAAATAACATAGATAGGCTCGGCCAGTCCCAGACCGTGTATGAAAATGCTGGATGCCGCCACGGCGATGAGCACTGGAGCCACCGTATGCCGGGCAAGAAATCCCAAGGCAAGCTCAAGCACAAAGACCACGCCGGCCACCGGGGCATGGTAGGCTGCGCCGAGACCGGAGGCAATGCCGCACACCATTAATGCGTTCCGCTCTGAAGGCGGCAGTTTCAAGAGACGCCCCAATACCACCGACGCCCAGGCCGCGAGCTGCACCATCGATCCTTCACGGCCCACTGACGCACCGCTTGCCACTGAGATAAGAGATGAGGCGCTGCGTGCAAGGGTGGTGCGATCATTGAGGTCAGCCTCACCCAAGCGGGCCGCATCAATATAATCGATATGCCTGGCGCCATGCGGGGTCTTGGCTGCCCACCTGATTCCGAGCCAGAGCAGGGTTCCGGCGCACATGCCGCCTGCGGTGCTGATAAGAATGCGCATCACAGGCGATAATGCCGATGCAGTAGCCACCAGCCCATGGGGTTGTGCCGTCAATAGTCTTTCCAGCAGTTCAATCGACAGGCGGAATCCCATCGTCACCGCGGCCGACGCCATGCCGGTCAAGGCGGCCCACACCCAAAAAAGAAAGGCGGACATGCTGGGAAAGGGGATCTTTGCAGGTAATTTCATGAGAGAAAATAGTTTAATTCAGGATCCTATAGTCTGCATACAAAGATTGATTCTCACGCGTGCAGTGGTTGCATCTCACCGGCAATGTACAACGGATGATCGACAGGTACACATACATTCTTTGTCAAATCAAAAGAATTATTGGGAGCGAAGGACGGAAAACCAGCAGTTTTTGATAGCCTTTAAAGAGTATTTTTGCAGCATCGAAGCATTGATCAAGGTTGTAGTCGCCGATAACAATATTTCCGGAGAGCCTTAATGGCCGCTCGAAAATATGTCACCCTCCCTGTTGCCTCCGGGGGGGACATTCCTGAAAAAAAGGTTTCTTGCAGGATCGACAGGTTGTTTCGTCGGCCCCGGGGATGATCTTGGCGATGGCATCCTTCTGGGTGGCGAAGACCTGCTCTTTCCCGATTGTCGCCAGGTACCCTCCCCGCTCCAGAACGCTGTATGCCTGAGGCTGGAGTTCGCAGAGATAGAGGCAGCCCCGCTGAGCCCGGCGACGTTCGGCTTCCCGGGCCAGCAGTTCGGCGCCGGCCACATCGATAAAATTAATGCCGCAGCCAAGAATCAGAACATTGCGCTTTCGCATCAGATTTTTGTCGATATTGTACAGGTAGTCGCTGACATGATTGA
>JAJYAX010000119.1 GCA_021779275.1 Deltaproteobacteria bacterium
TTCTCAGCAGGAATCCGCCACTCTGCCGTATCAAAATCGATTTCACTCCATTCAGCATGGCGGAGTTCACCAGGTCTGACAAAGACCAATGGTGCCAGTTGCAGCGCACAACGAGTAACGATACCACCCCGATAATCGTCGATGGCACGTAGAAGCCCTGCGATTTCTTTCGGGTCGGTGATGGTGGCCATGTGTTTGCCCAAGGCTGGAGGAAGGGCGCCGCGCAGGTCGTTGGATGGATCACGCTCGGCCCTGCCGGTGGCGATGGCATAGCGGAAGATCTGGCCGCAGTTCTGTTGTGTACGATGCGCTGTCTCCAGGACACCTTTGGCCTCAATTCTTCGTAGGACCGTCAAAAGTTCCGGCGCAGTGATAGACTTGATCGGCTTGTTTCCCAACCAGGGAAAGACATAAAGTTCAAGCCGCCGGAGAATTTTTCCTTCATGACTCTCTGCCCATGATGGAGAAAATTTAGTATGCCACTCTCTGGCGATGACCTCGAAGGTTTCCGTTTCTTCTGTACCGGCCGCCTTCTGTGCTTTTTTGGTTTCGCCTGGATCTACACCGCTTGCAATCATAGCGAGTGCCTGGTCACGTTTCTGCCGCGCCTCAGCAAGGGATATTTGGGGGTATGCGCCCAGAGACGACAACTTCTCCGTACCCCCAAAACGATACTTGAGACGCCAAAGTTTTCCCCCGGTCGGCGTGACAAAAAGAAAAAGCCCCCCACCATCAAAAATTTTTTGCGGTTTTTCAGCCCGTTTTATCGCTCTGCTCCTGGTATCTGAAAGCGGTGTAATCCTTTTCGGCATTGGGTTTCCTCCTTTTTTGGGGGTATCTCACATCGGCGCAAGGCCGGATACCCCCATATATACCCCCAAAACTGTAGGATTTCAGTGTACCAAAACAGACATCACTGGACAACAAAAAACCCGCTATCCTTGCAGATAAGCGGGTTTATATATGAAGCCGGACATTGCCGGACGGTGTGCTGGTGGCGATGCAGGGAATTGAACCCCGGACACTACGGATATGAGCCGTATGCTCTAACCATCTGAGCTACATCGCCAAAAAAACGGAGTGAGGATGAATACATCATTCCTCTTTGACTGTCAACACCTTTTCAGCCGGAATTTACATTCCCACTTACAACAAAAAGGGCCCCGTAAACGAGGCCCTTTTTTTACTTCATAAACCATCCACAGGGGATGAGTCGGAAGGCCGAATTACATCATTCCGCCCATTCCACCCATGCCGCCCATGCCGCCCATCGGAGGCGCTCCGGCACCGCCGGCATTCTCTTCAGGATGCTCGGCGATCACACATTCGGTGGTCAGCAGCATACCGGATACGGAGGCCGCATTCTGCAGCGCGGTACGGGTGACCTTGGCCGGGTCGATGACGCCGGCTTCGATCAGGTCTTCGTACTGCTCGGTGGCGGCATTGAAGCCATTGGCGCCCTTCAGACCCTTGACATGCTCGACGATTACGGAACCCTCACGCCCGGCGTTGTTGGCAATCTGACGGATAGGCTCTTCGAGAGCACGAACGAGGATATTCTTGCCGAGGGCCTGCTCTCCGGGAAGAGAGAGCTTCTTCAGGGCATCGAGACAACGGATATAGGCCACACCGCCACCGGGAACAACGCCTTCCTCGACGGCTGCGCGGGTTGCATTCAATGCATCCTCAACACGGGCCTTTTTCTCTTTCATCTCGATCTCGGTGGCGGCGCCGACATTGATCACTGCAACTCCACCGATCAGCTTGGCAAGACGCTCCTGCAATTTCTCCCGGTCATAATCGGAGGTGGTATCATCAATCTGGGTGCGGATCTGTTTTACCCGTCCGGCCAACTTCTCTTTGCTGCCGGCGCCATCAATGATGGTGGTGGTGTCTTTGTCGACGATGATTCTCTTGGCGGTGCCAAGGTCGTTGAGGGTGACATTCTCCAGCTTGATGCCGAGATCCTCGGTAATAACCTGGCCGCCGGTCAGAATGGCCAGATCCTCAAGCATTGCCTTCCGGCGATCACCGAAACCCGGGGCCTTGACGGCTGCAACATTCAGGGTGCCGCGCAGCTTATTGACAACCAGGGTAGCCAATGCCTCACCGTCCACATCCTCGGCGACGATGAAGAGCCCCTTGCCCATCTTGGCTACGGACTCGAGAACCGGGAGCAGATCTTTCATACTGGAAACCTTCTTCTCGACGAGCAGAAGGTAGGGGTCGTCCATGCTGACTTCCATCCGGTCGGGATCGGTGACAAAATAGGGAGAGAGGTAGCCGCGGTCGAACTGCATACCCTCAACCACGTCCAGAGTGGTGTCCATGGATTTTGCTTCTTCAACGGTGATGACGCCTTCCTTGCCGACCTTGTCCATGGCCTCGGCAATGATCTTGCCGATGGTCTCGTCACTGTTGGCGGAGATGGTGCCGACCTGAGCGATCTCTTTCTGCTCTTTGGTGGGGGTGGCAATCTTGGCAAGCTCGGCCACGACACACTCTACCGACTTGTCGATACCGCGTTTGATTTCCATCGGATTGCCGCCGGCGGCGACCAGTTTGGCGCCTTCGGTATAGATAGCCTGGGCCAGGACCGTGGCGGTTGTGGTGCCGTCACCGGCAACATCGGAGGTCTTGGAGGCAACCTCACGGACCATCTGAGCGCCCATATTCTCGAATTTATCTTTCAGTTCGATCTCCTTGGCCACGGTGACGCCATCTTTGGTGATGGTGGGCGCGCCGAAGGATTTTTCGATCAGAACATTCCGTCCCTTGGGACCAAGAGTCACTTTTACCGCATCCGCAAGGATATTTACGCCGGCGAGGATAGACTCGCGGGCTTTCACTCCATATTTTATGTCTTTTACAGCCATTATCTTAATCTCCTTGTATAAATCTCACCCGCTATGGAGCAAGCAGAAATGTTAGTTGTAGACGTTTCTGTTATTCAATAATTCCCAGGATATCGTCTTCCCGCATAATAAGAAAATCCTCTCCATCCAGTTTCACATCCGTACCGCCGTATTTAGAAAAAAGGACACGGTCGCCACTCTTTACCTGCAGGGCAACGCGCTCACCCTTATCATTGGTTTTGCCGGGTCCTACTGCGATAACCTCGCCCTCTGCCGGCTTTTCCTTGGCACTGTCAGGAATAATAATTCCACCTGCAGTTTTTTCTTCTTCCTTCAGTCTTTTGACAAGAAGACGATCATTTAATGGACGAATTTTCATTACTTCCTCCTCTGAAACATTTGTATTAATTGGAAAATAGAAGACCACACTGAATGAACGTCAGCGGCCCTCTGTTGAGTCATCACCCGACATCGTGGGCTACCTTCGAACACGGCAAAATATAGGGTTGCTTTTTTAAAAATCAAGGGGCGGACACAAAAAAATGCGCCCGCCCCTCTCTACAACATAATATATTGAAAATAAATTATTTTTTTCAAACAAGGATCGCCTCAAAGGCCCTCAGCCGACCCGTACCGTCCACTTGAAAGGGTCCTCTTTTTTGCCATACTGGATCCCCTGCAACTCCTCGAAAAGCCGGTGCGCCAGCTCCCCTGTTTCCCCCTTATTGATGATATATTCCTGCTCCTTATAGAAGAGCTCACCCACGGGGGAGATGACTGCGGCGGTCCCGGTTCCGAAGGCCTCCCGAAGGCTGCCGTCCTGACTGGCCGCCACCACCTCGTCGATGGATATCCGCCGCTCCTCGACGGAGACCCCCCAGCCCTGCAGCAGTTTGATCACCGAATCCCTGGTAATCCCGCCCAGGATGGAGCCATGCAGCGGGGGGGTGATAACCTGATCATGTATCCGGAAGAAAATATTGCTGGTCCCCACCTCTTCAATATATCTGTGTTCGCAGGCATCGAGCCACAGGACCTGCGTATATCCGGCCTGTTTGGCCTCCTGCGAGGCGAGCAGGGAGGCTGCATAGTTGCCGGCGGTCTTGACATTGCCGACCCCGCCCTCCACCGCCCTGACATATTTATCGGTTATATAGATCTTGGTCGGGTTGAACCCTTCCGGATAATAGGCGCCGACCGGACACATGATGATATAAAAGGTGTAGAGCGATGAGGCCTTCACCCCGAGGGTGGGCTCCGTCGCAATCATGGTCGGCCGGATATAGAGCGTCGCCCCGCCGCCGGCCGGCACCCAGGCACGATCAAGATAGATCAGCGCCCTTAATGATTTCAAAACCTTATCTATCGGCAAACGAGGCATGCACATGCGCAGGGCCGAGCTGTTCATGCGTTCGAAATTATCTCGCGGACGAAAGAGAAAGATCTGACCATCATCCCCTTTATAGGCCTTCATGCCCTCGAAGATCGCCTGACCGTAATGGAAGACCATGGCGGCCGGATTGACCTGAAAGTCATGATACGGGCAGATTTCCGCATCATGCCAGCCATTCTGCTTGTCCCATTTCATCAGAAACATATGATCCGTGAAGTGTATTCCAAATCCCAGATCATCCTGCGCCGGTTTTTCCTTTAACTGGTCCTGGCCTGCCTTTGTCAGCTTAACCTCCAGATTTTCCCACATTTCCACCAATCTCCCTTACAGAATACAGTTTTCCATTTCCCCGACTCTCCCTCCATCTCGGCCAGCTGCAAAGCGTGGTTCGCTACCCGAACAGCATAATCCATGGCCCCTCAGGATACCTCAACTTTCTGAATAATTGCAACCTTAATTCCACCCCCTGCGACCTCCCGGTCTCGTTATCATCCCTGCGGCCCGCCCTCCCCTCCTTGACTCTCTCCTGCCCAGATAGCATAGTGAGGAGAGAAGATATGAAAACCTGCAAGATCTCTCCAAGGGAGGAAGAAAATGGAATTTCTGAAGGATCTTGGCCTGAAAAACACCATGCCCGGCGCCTGCACCGGGACCACCTGGCTCACCCATGAAGACAGGATGGAGTCGGCCATCCGTTCTCCCGTGGACGGCAGGACCATCGCCCATATACAGAGGGTCACGGCCGAAGACTATGAACGGGTTATTGAGACCGCCCGGCAGGCCTTTGCGAACTGGCGATGTACTCCGGCCCCCCAACGGGGAAACATCATCAGAAAGATAGGCGATAGACTGCGTGATTTCAAGGGGCCGCTGGGTTCTCTCATATCCTATGAGACCGGAAAACCCATCCAGGAGGGTCTGGGCGAGGTGCAGGAGATGATCGATGTCTGTGATTTTGCCGTCGGCCAGTCCCGGATGCTCTATGGGATGACTACGGTCTCGGAACGTCCGCAGCATCGGCTCTATGAACAATACCACCCTCTAGGGATAGTAGGCATCATCACCGCCTTCAACTTTCCCCTGGCAGTCTGGGGCTGGAACGCCATGATTGGGGCCGTCTGCGGCGATGTCTGTGTCTGGAAGCCGTCGTCCAAGACCCCTGTCACCGCCATCGCCGCCCAGAAGATCATCGCCGACGTGCTCAAGGAAAACAATCTGCCCGAGGGAATCTTTTCCCTGCTGGCAGGCGAGAGGGAGATCGTCGGAGACAGGCTTCTGGCTGACCGGCGGGTGCCTCTGATCTCCTTTACCGGCTCCGTCTCTTCGGGACGCCGCGCCGCCGCAGACGTCGCCGCCAGGCTGGGCCGATCAATCCTGGAGCTGGGCGGCAACAACGCCATTATCATCACCGAACACGCGGATCTGAAACTGGCCATCCCGGCGGCGGTCTTCGGAGCAGTCGGCACGGCGGGTCAGCG
>JAJYAX010000120.1 GCA_021779275.1 Deltaproteobacteria bacterium
CGACTACGTCCCGGTCGAGCGCTACGACCTGGTCTATTCGTTCGGTGTCATTCACCATACCCCGCACCCTGAACGGGTAATCGAGCAGATCCACAAGTATATCGACAAGGACAGCATCTTCAAGATCATGGTCTACCACCGCACGTCGTGGAAGGTCTGCTGGATGCAGTTGAAATACGGGAAAAAACAGGGGGAGACCCTGGATGAACTGATCGCCCGTTATTCAGAGGCCGAAACCGGCTGCCCTGTCACCTACTCCTACACCAATGAAACGATCAAGGGATTTTTAAAAGGCTTCGAGATCATCGATACAAAAATCGATCACATCTTCCCCTACAGCATCTCAGAATACCGCAATTACCAGTGCAAGAAGGTCTGGTACTTCCGTTATCTACCGCAGGCGCTCTTTCGCTGGATGGAGCAACGTTGGGGCTGGCATCTGTGCGTGACGGCGCGGCAAAAATAGCGTCTGGCTCCTCAATGACCATGCACCGCTTACTCGTAAAAACTGACGCAGGATATTATTCAATTGCACCGCCCGATATCAATCAAACGATGACGCAGGCGGTGTCTTGCTACTGGCGACCTGTCATGCACTTTGATGGAGGAAAATAATGAACGTGCTGATAACCGGCATAACCGGGATGGTTGGCTCACACCTGGCTGACTATCTGCTGGAACATACGGATTGGGAAATCTATGGAATGTGCCGCTGGCGCAGTCCCCTCGATAATGTCGGCCACCTGCTTGACAGAGCCAATCGCAAGGATCGTGTGCATTTCATCAATGGGGATTTGTGCGATTATGTCTCGCTGGTCAATGCGGTGGAAGAGTCGCGGCCGGATTATGTCTTTCATCTGGCGGCTCAGAGCTATCCCAGCACCAGCTTCACGGCTCCCATCCAGACCCTTGACACCAACATCCTGGGAACCGAGCGCCTATTGGAGGTGCTGCGTCGTTGTCCGGGCATTGATCCGGTCATCCACGTCTGTTCCTCGTCCGAAGTGTTCGGCCGGGTGCCGGCTGAAAAACTTCCCATTGCCGAAGAATGCTCTTTTCACCCTGCGTCACCTTATGCCATATCAAAGACCGGCACCGATCTGGTCGGCAGGTTCCATGCCGAGGCTTATGGCCAGAAGGTGCTGGTCACCCGGATGTTCACTCATACCGGTCCCCGGCGCGGGGACGTATTTGCCGAATCCACCTTTGCCAAGCAGGTCGCCATGATCGAGCAGGGGCTGATTCCGCCTGTGGTCAAAACCGGCAATCTTCATTCACTGCGAACCTGGTCGGATGTCCGGGATGCTGTCCGCGCCTATTACATGCTGGTCACCGTCAACCCGGTTCCCGGTTCCTATTACAACATCGGTGGAACGTTTTCCTGTACGGTTGAAGACATGCTTAAGCATCTTGTCTCCATCTCCACTATGCGCGACAGCATCAGCGTCGAGACCGAACAGGCGCGTTTGCGGCCCCTTGATGCCGACCTTCAAGTGCCTGATACCGCGAAATTCAGAAGTCATACCGGGTGGCAGCCCGAGATCTCCTTCGAAACAACCATGCAGGATCTGCTGGACTACTGGCGTGAGCGGGTTGCGTCCGGTACGTCGCGGTTGGTGAGGTAGGGGCTCGTGTCTCTGGATGGAAAACGGGTGTTTGTTGCCGGCGCAACGGGCCTGGCGGGGAGCGCAATTCTGCGATGTCTTCTGGAGCGTGCTCCCGGTATCCGCATCCGGGCGGCTTGCAACAATACGGTGCCCTTCCTGCTTGATGAGCGTATTGAATACATTCAGCTGGATTTGACGTCTCCCGAGGCATGCCGTAACGCCCTGGCTGATTGTGACGCTGCCGTCATGGCGGCCGCCCGCACCTCCGGCGCGGGAGTGCTTACCACCCAGCCCTGGCAGCAGGTCAACACCAACCTGGTCATGAACGCCACCTTCTTGCAGGCGCTGGCAGAGGCACATGTCAAACGACTGGTGCTGGTTGGATCGGCCAGCCTTTATCAGGATTTTGAAGGTTATATCCGTGAGGATCAGCTGGATCTTAATCAGGATCCACCGGATGCCTATCTGGGGATCGGCTGGGTGACCCGTTATGTGGAAAAGCTCTGTGCGTTCTGGCACCGGCAGGCGGGGCTGGACATAGTGATGGTACGGGCTTCCAATATATTCGGCCCCTATTCACGCTTCAATCCCCAGACATCGAATTTCATACCGGCCTTGATCCGCAAGGCGGTGGAGCATCTTGATCCCTTCGAGGTGTGGGGTAGCCCGGATGTCACCCGTGATGTGATCTATGCCGATGATTTTGCCCGGGCCGTTGTCATGATGCTGGAGCGTGAAGATATCCGTTTCGATGTTTTCAACATCGGATCAGGAGTCAAAACGACTGTGGGAGAGGTGGTCGGGTGGTCACTCAAGGCTGCCGGACATGTCCCGTCCCGCATCGTCTACAATGATACCCGCCCCACAACGGTTCCGTTCCGGGCGCTCGATTGCAGCAAGGCCCGTGAGCTGCTTGGCTGGACGCCCCACTACAGCGTTGAGCAGGGGATAGAACAAACCATAGCATGGTGGAATGACAACAAGGACAGGTGGACAAAATGAAAACGGAAAAACATGATGCCATTGTGCTTTCGAGTGCAAGCGAAAAGGATCTTCAGAAGGAATTGTGCGGTTTGCTGAAGGCAACTCCGCTACCGGATGACGAACTGCTGCCGAATCTGGGGCTGTATCTGAACTCGAAGTCGCTGGCGCGGATCCTCTTCTTCTATGAGATCTATCAAAAAATAGTCAACACCCACGGCGTAATCATGGAGTTCGGGGTGCGCTGGGGCCAGACACTGGCACTGCTTTCGGCCTTACGGGGTATCTTCGAGCCGTTCAACCGTCACCGCAAGATCATCGGCTTCGATACCTTCGAGGGTTTCAAGGGCATGGATGAGAAGGATGGCAGCAACTGCCGTTGCACGGATGGTTCTTTTTCCGTTCCCGGAGACTATGAATCATACCTGTCCCGAATAATCGGGATCCAGGATGCCATGAACCCGATCCCCCACCTGAAGAAATACGAGTTGGTCAAAGGTGATGCGGTTGAGACCATCCCTGCATATATCAAGAACCACCCCGAAACCATCGTGTCGCTGGCCATATTCGACTTCGATATCTACACACCGACCAAAGCCGCCCTGGAAGCCATCAAGCCCCGACTCTTCAAGGGGAGCGTCCTGGTTTTCGACGAACTGTGCGACGACATATTCCCCGGTGAAACGACCGCGCTGCTGGAGTCCATGGCCCTGTCAGGGCTCAGAATCCAGCGCTATCCCATGACATCACGCATATCCTACGCCGTTCTTGAATAAAGAACGAACCCGAGATTCTACGGGCATCAGAGAGAAAGTAGTCCGTTTTATTTTTAAATTAGAAGAAGGAGATGCTTGTGCACGACGTATCATCGAATAAACTTGACCTGTTGCTGGTCAACCCCAGCCTGAATTACGAACAGGATCTCGAAAAAATACTTTCCCGAAGAATAGAAGCAGGGACTGGGAACCAGGAGTCCCCCCACCTCGGCTATGCCTACATAATCGCAAATCTGAGGCAGCATGGGCTTGTTGCGGATTACGTAGATATGCCGGTCGAACAGGTGTCCCTGCATGCTCTCCTAAACGAGATCGGCATTCGAAAACCCCTTGTTGTCGGTCTTTCAGCCTACACCATCCAGATAAAAACAGCTGCGGCCATAGCCGCCGCAATCAAACAGCGCTATCCTGAGATTCTTGTCTGCTGCGGCGGACCGCACGTGACCGTCATGCCGAAGGAGACGCTTGAAGAGTTCCCGGCAATCGATTTTATCATTTGCGGTGAGGCCGAATTGGTGCTGCTACAGGTCTTCGAAAAACTGCGCAGCGGATCAAGCCTGGCTGAACTTAAGGGAGTCGTGACACCAGGAAAAGAAGACATCTCCTATGATAATATTCAGGATCTTGATGCATTGCCGTTCCCGGCTTGGGATTCCTTTGATTTAGATCGGTATCCCGGGCTCTACCCGCACAGAACCAGACTCGAGCTTCCTGTGAGCACGAGTAGGGGGTGCCCGTTTTCCTGCATTTTCTGTGTTCGCCCCTTGGGCAAGAAGAGAAGACATAGAAGTGTGGAATCTGTCATAAGCGAGATTAAACGGAACATTGATGAATTCGGGTGCGAGTCAATATCCTTCGTGGACGAGACCTTCATATTCGATCTGGAATGGAGCAGAAAATTATTTCAGGCCATGATCGACGAAGGAATCAACAAGAAGATCAATTGGTCCTGCTCTACTCGGGTAGACAACATGACTGCCGATATGTTCAAGCTGATGAAGGAAGCAGGCTGTTACTATGTCTTCTTCGGGTTTGAGAGCGGTGACGACACCATGCTGAAGAATATGAAAAAGAGCTTCAGGGTGGCGGACATCAAACGTGCCGTGGCCATGGCAAAGGAGGCACGGCTAATAGTGGTAGGAAGCTTCATCATCGGCCTGCCGGGGGAAACGGAAGCCACGGTGAAAAAATCAATCGAACTAGCCAAGGAAATGAACATCTACTCCACAACGTTTCCCATCGCTGTACCTTTTCCTGGCACCATACTGAGAAAACAGGCTGAAAACAATGAGCATGGCATGAAAATCCTCACCAATAACTGGGATGATTACGGGAAGCAATATCCCGGCGTTATGGATAGTGAGGCACTAAGTATGGAACAACGGCGCGCGCTACAGAAGCTGGCATACGACATGATCCCGAAAAAGAAATTGCCGGACAATTACACTGACATGTAGCACCGATGTGCCATCGATAAAATTATCTGGAGTTCTGCCGGAATACCACCACCCATTATCAGAGGAAAATATGAACGGCCCGTTAGTCTCCATTATCTGCTTTTGTAAAAACAGACATACTTTCATTCGGCGATGCATTGAAAGCATTCTCAATCAGGATTATGAAAACTTTGAATTTCTCATTCAGGATGGTGCTTCTACTGATGGGACGGTCGAAATAATCAAGGAGTATCGCGACCAACGCATCAAGCTCGTCTCCGAACCCGACTCGGGGCCTGGAGAAGCCTTCATGAGAGCCATGAGTCGGATCCGTGGCGACATATGGGGCAGCTGTTTGTCCGACGAGGAGCTGTTTCCACATGCGATCAGCTGGGCAGTGAGCACTTTTGCAAATCGACATGACACCGCGGTAATTTACGGTGATTGCCACGTTATCGATGAATGCGGAGCTATTATCGAGTCGTGTCGAAGCCCACAGTGGGATTACCTCAAGTACCTCTGCTGTGAAATAGTGCCCCCTTTCAGTGCCACCTTTTTGCGCACCGCCTGTTTCAGAAAAATCGGGTTTGACCGTTACACTGGCTGCGGAGAGTTCGACCTCTGGCTACGTATGGGGAAGCTGTTTGAGATCGAATATATACCGGAATTCGTTTCCAAGTTCACCAGACATAAAGGGGGGGGGACATCTACAGTAGAAGATTTCTACAAAACACTCCCCGGCAGGATCAAAGCCATAGAAAAAATTTGCGACGCTACAGATACCCCTGAATACATCAAGGGACATAGAAATGTCGCTCTCGGCGGACTGCATTTATGGATTGCGCAAAACTTTATAACCAATCATCATTATAGAGAAGCAGGCGCAATGATTATAGCTTCTCTTGAGTACACTCCTCG
>JAJYAX010000121.1 GCA_021779275.1 Deltaproteobacteria bacterium
CCAACTACTTTGCCCAACACGGCTGGCAGCCCGGAAAACCCGTGACAATCCCCTTGTACACGAAGGGAGCGGTCGACCTGGAAACGGGCATAGAGACCAGATATTCACTCGCCGCCTTAGAGCAGGCCGGCCTGCATCCGGCACGCCCCTGCACATCCGAAGGGCCTTTCTGTTTACTGCTCCTCCGGCATCGAAACTCCGATCAATATCTGGCAGGTTACCCCAATTTTTATACCATCACCCGCTATAACCACAGCACCTATTACGCCATGGCCGTACACGAACTGGGCCAGGCGATCAAGCAGAGACTCCGGTCAGAGACCGCGAGCCTCCGATGAATATCAGGCCGGATCCGCATCCACCATGGCGCGGATCTCCTGCCAATTCTCCACCGTCTGAAAGGTGTGCCGGTTCCTGTTCCATGGCTGCGAGAACACAAAGGGTGTGATCTCGGAATCATGCAGGATCTCACAGGTCCGGGCCCGGTCGTCGACGAAGTATTTCAGCCCCTGCTCCCTGATATAACTGATCTTGCCGTCATGATCACCCATGGCGATCAGGTTGATCTTCCGGCAGGTCCGGGCCGGGAAAAAGGTGTCCAGCCAGTCGGCCACCGGCTGCCATTGCGGCCGGGCGGTGATGATGGTCACCTGCGCCATACCCGCCAGTTCGTTGACAACATCCCGCATGCCGGGCATGGGCTTGAGCCCCGCCGCCAGCGAGTCCATCAGGATATCGTTGAATATCTCTTCGACTACAGGCAACGGGATGTTCAGACACTCCTCCACCTGAAAACTGGTAATATCCTCGGCGGTAAAGGAGCAG
This sequence comes from Deltaproteobacteria bacterium, assembly GCA_021779275.1. Taxonomy (GTDB): domain Bacteria; phylum Desulfobacterota; class Desulfobulbia; order Desulfobulbales; family Desulfocapsaceae; genus CAIUQR01. The sequence continues at coordinate 826 of JAJYAX010000121.1, forward strand.
TACCGGTATTTTTCACAGGCGATCCGGAGAAAGGCCTCGGCAATATCGGCAATCACGCCGTCGAAGTCAAAGCCGATCTCGCCGGGGGCGATTTTAAAGACTGGTGGTTTCATCATGACCTTTGGGTGCTGTAATTGCTCTCGATCTCTTTGACCCTCCTGACCAGGGCAGTGTTGACCGGGGTCGCGATCCCGAAATGCAGGGCCTCCCTGACCACCGCTCCGTTGATCGCGTCGATTTCGGTGGGCCTTTTTTTCAGGACATCCTGCCGCATGGAGGAGATGTTCCGGGCCGTGGCCCGGCAGACCGCCACGGTGGCCTGATACGGATCATTCTCAACGGGAATGCCTTTGGCGAGCGCTACCTGTTCCGCCTCCCCGACAGCCTCCCGCATCTCCCGTTCGACCCCGGCAATGGTCAGCAGCTCTCCGTTCATGCAGTCATGAATCGCCGTCAGGGCGTTGATGCCGACATTGACGAAGAGTTTGGCCCATAAACGGGTAAGGATGTTCTCCGACACGGAGGCCGACAGTCTGGCGGCCTGCAGGGCAGCCACCGTTTTCACGAGCAAGGCCTGTGAGATGTCATCGGGCCGGTCAAGGAACCCGAGAAAGGTCGCCCCGTCACCGGCATGACGGACATGCCCGGTCCCGAGCGAGGTCGCCCCCTCGCTGGTGCAGCCAAAGGCGGCGGCCGCCTCTCCCACCCTGTCCCGAAGGTCCACATGGCCGACACCGTTCTGCATGAAGATCAGAAGAGTCCCGGGCTGCAGGAGCGGACGGCAGAATTCCAGGGCGGCTTCGATGGCATAGGACTTGACGCAGAGAAAAAGGACATCGGCTCTTTCAATGATCAGCGGGTCGGCGCAGGCGTTCACCGGATACCGTTTCTGCCGGTCGAATTTCTCGTAGAGAAGCCCTTTCCTGCGGATCTGCTCTGCTCTTTTCGGATCGTGGTCGAGGATCCAGAGGACATGATCGGTCCTGGCCGCAGCCTCAGCCAGTTTCGCGCCCAACAAACAGCCCAGTGCCCCCGGCCCCACTATTACAAAACGCATAGTCTCCCGCTGCCTCCGGCAATTATTTTTTTATCTTCGCCTCTTCAATGATCGCAGTATAGGAGTAGCCCGCCCCGAAATCCTTATCGGCCGTCAGCTTCCCTTGCACGGTGACCACATCCCCGACGACCGCCTCTTCCGTGGAAGTGGCGACCAGATCATGGGTGTTTTGCAGCGGATCGCCGCTCCCGTCCTGGATATGAATCCAATTCCTGCCCATGATACCCGGATTATACTTCACCACCTTGCCCCGCACCTGGACGATCTTTCCGGCCAGTTCCTTTTTTTTGGAAAAGATCTCCTGCACGGTATAGGCGTTGTCGCCGACAGCCTTTTCAACCTTCACCTCAGCAAAGGGGGCCATGGCGGCGGCGCTCCCGCCGGACACCTGTTGCGGCGTCAACTTGGGCGCAACGCCAGGCGTCTCAGCCTTGACCGCCTCGTTGAAGGAGCCATCCGTGGAGGCAGCCGCCCTAGGGGGTTCCTTGGTGCTCGCTGCCGCTTCCGCATGGGCGGCGACGGAAAATTGAAGGACACAGAGGGAAAGTGAGGTGAAAAAGAGCGCCTGTAAAAAAAATCTGGTGGACATAGCTGTTCTCCGGTTGTGCCGAATGGATAAAAGAGACCGCTCCGCTCCTCAAAGAAGGCCGGAACGTTTTTGACTCCATCATTTTTAATCATTTCCCCGCAGGAAAGCAACTCATTCGACAATCCCCGGCAGAGGTGCAGGCGCCGGATCTTCCCGCCGGACCTCCCTTTATCCCTTGGCCGACTGCAGGACGACGGCCGCCATGGCCTTCACCTTGACCCTGCCGGTCGCCGGCCCCTTCCTTTCTCCTCCCATGGAGAGGAAGTCAGCCGGGGCCGGGGCTGCGGTATCGATGAGTGTATACCACTGCCGTTTTTCGTCGCGGTCAGGGACATCGGGAAGACGAAACACCACATCCTGCTCCCGGTTCCCGTTCAGCATGACAAAGAAATCATCCTCTCTCTCCCCTCTGGAGCCCCTGCCGTCCAGCAGGAAGGCCAGCGTCCGGCAGTCCGGAGACCAATCCTGCCGCCCGGGCTCAAGGGATTGCCAGAGGATTTCGGTTGTCCCGGCGCTCCCGGCGGCGCCTTCACTCTCGGCGAAAAAGTCTTCGCGGCGGAAGAGGGTGTATTTTTTCCTCAGCTGGATGCATTTTCTGAAAAATCGCAGCAGATCCGCGTTCTTTTCGGCAAGCGACCAATCCAGCCAGCTGGTCGGGTTATCCTGACACCAGGCATTATTGTTGCCGTTCTGGCTCCGTCCGAATTCGTCGCCGGCGACAAACATCGGCACCCCCTGCGAGAGGAGCAGGATAACGGCCAGGCTGCGGATCCGCCGGAGACGCAGCTCGCTTATCTTTTTGCCGGCGACAGCCCCCTCCCTGCCGCTGTTCCAGCTGATATTATGGTTTTCCCCGTCCCGGTTCTCCTCGCCGTTGGCCAGGTTGTGTTTCTCGTTATAGCTCACCAGGTCGTACAGGGTGAAGCCATCGTGGCTGGTCAGGAAATTGATGGAGTTGCACGGCCCCCGGGAGTTGGACCGGTAGAGATCCGAACTGCCCGCTATCCTGGTGGCAAGGCTGGCAACCGTCCCTTCGTGACCGGCCATGAAGCCCCGGACATCATCCCTGAACCGGCCGTTCCATTCGCCCCAGCGGGCGTCGCTGGAGAACGATCCAACCTGATAGACCCCGGCCGCATCCCAGGCCTCGGCGATGATCTTGGTCTCGCGCAGGATGGGGTCTTCGGCGATGATCTCGATCATGGGCGGGTTGGACAGCACATTGCCCTTCTTGTCCCGGCCGAGTATGGAGGCGAGATCGAAACGGAAGCCGTCCACATGCATCTCGATCACCCAGAAACGCAGGGAGCTGCGGATCAGTTCGCGGACCACCGGGTGATTGCAGTTCAGGGTGTTGCCGCAGCCGGAAAAGTTCAGATAGGCGCGCTGTTCTTCATCCAAGAGATAATAAATGGGATTGTCGATGCCGCGGAAGCTACTGGTGACCCCATCATAGCCGCCCTCACCGGTATGGTTGTAGACAATGTCGAGGATGACCTCAATGCCCGCCTGGTGGAGGGCGAGGACCATGGCCTTGAACTCGTTGACCGGATCCTCGCAGGCAGAGGCATAGCCCGACTTCAGGGCGAAAAACGAGACCGGATTGTAGCCCCAGAAATTCTTCAGCAACCCGCCGTCGGCCGGGTCCCGGAAGATGTTGTCGTTCTCGTCGAATTCGGTCACCGGCATCAGCTCCACCGCCGTCACCCCCAGGTCCCGCAGATAGGGAATTTTTTCGATGATGCCCCGGTAGGTACCGGCATGAGCCACCCCCGAGGTCCCATGCCGGGTAAAACCCCGGACATGCAGCTCATAGATGATCGTCTCGGACAGCGGGGTCTTCAGCGGATGGTCGTCCTGCCAGTCGAAGTCGTGCCGGATGATCCGGCAGCAGGGCTGTCCGCCGTAATCGGCCAGGGCTCCCCATGGTCTCGGGGTCAGCATCTGGGCGCAGGGATCGACGAGAAGTGTCCGGCTGTCGTAGACCAGGCCGGATCCCGGCAGGTCGGTGACCCCGTCGATTGTATATCCATAGGTCAGATCGACCCTGTCGGTCTCCAGTAAAATATGCCAGATATCGCCGGTTTTATTGATATTCGGAGAGAGGGGAATCTCATGCCGCTCTCCCGCGCCATGGGTGGACGCCGGCCATTCCACCACCAGCGTCACCGCCTTCCCGTGGCGGGAAAAGAGCGAAAAATTGATCCCTTCCGGCAACACGGTCGGCCCCAGGGGAAAGGGGCGGCCTCTTTTTTTGATCAAGGGGGAGATTTTTTTGGACATATTTGAGAATGATAACTACAATCAATTAGAAGATGCGACGAAGATGAGAGGAAGGAAACGTATCCAAACCCGTTGAGTATAGTGTATCGTAGGATTACCAAACCACGAAGGAAAAAATGCATCAGACCGAAAGCAAGGAGACGGATATGTATCAGAAATTGAGAATTGGCGACAGGACGATCAGCCCCATCGACTGGGAGATGACCCCGGATTTAAGCTTCGGCACCTACGAGTCCTGGGGGGGGCGTGAACGGGTCCGGAACAACGATGAGCGCGTCTACTATTTCTTTGTCGATGCCTGGGGAAAAACCCCCAAGGTCTGCCTGATGGAACGAGGGATCAAGCATGCCAAGATACTGGCTGAGATAGCGGCCCCGGCGGATATCGTCAAGCGGTGCGTCGACGGCCAGGGACGCTCCGCCCGGCTGGAACGAAGTTACGCCATTGACGAGCCGTTGAAAGAATGGCTGATCGCCACCGTCCTTGACGGCGGCAAGAGTTCCTTCGTCCTCCCGGTAGCCGATGAGTCAACCGATGAGGATATGGGCGCGCCCCTGCCCCTGCAGGGGGAGGCGGCCCTTACGGTTCCCCCATGCGCCCTGCCGTCGGAGGCCGCCATCATCAATGAGGAGCAGGCCAGGGAGATCATCACCCGCTGGGGCTTCTTCGATACCTTTCTGAACCCCGGAGGCAGCTTTGCCAAGGCCTTGACAAGGACCGGGGATGCACAGGTTGTGGTTGACGAGCGGACGTCTCTGATGTGGCAGCGGGGCGGTATCGACATCACCTCGACCCGCACCATGCAGCACAGGATCGAGGCTCTGAACGGGCGGCGTCTGGCGGGCTTCGACGACTGGCGTCTGCCCTCTCTGGAGGAGGCCATGTCCCTGCTGGAACCGGCTGAGAACGCCAAGGGCATCCATCTCCACCCCTGTTTTTCCAAGGAGCAGCCCT
>JAJYAX010000122.1 GCA_021779275.1 Deltaproteobacteria bacterium
CGACCGGCGCGAGCATGTGCGGGAACTCCTGGAGCCGGCCTTGCAGTCCGGCAAAATCGTCCTCTGCGACCGCTACGTTTTCTCGACGCTTGCCTACCAGGGGGCGGCCGGCCTGGATCAGGACGAAATCCTTCGGCAAAATAGTTTTGCCCCGACCCCTGACCTTGTCCTTCTCTTTCAGGCTCCCCCGGAGACCGGCATTGCCCGGATCACCGGCAGGCGCCATGACTCCCCCAATGATTTCGAACAGGCGGACACGCTGGTCAGGGTCGCCCGAATTTTTGACGCACTTGAGCAACCCTATATCCACCGTATAGACGCCACCGGGGCCATCGCCACGATTCACGAGTCGGTGATGAGCGCAGTTGAACATATAATCCACCAGTATCATTTGAGATAGTACCTATGCCGAACGCCCGTCAATCTCATGTCTTTTTGAGTATTTTTGTGCTTGTTATCCTCACCGGAGGTTGCTCGCTGAGTACCGTCGAGAAGCAGGAAACGCAGTCCCCGTCATCTGACCGGAGTACCATCGATTCCAGCTGCGCCTATTTTTATTTCCTTCGGGGCAGCCAGGCCGAGTATGGGCAGCATTTTGACGAGGCCCTGAATGCCTACCAGAAGGCTTCCGCCTGTGACCCGACGGCCAATTATATAAGTGAAAAGATCCCCATCCTCATGATAAAAATGGGGAAGTTGCCGGAAGCCGAGAAATGGCTGCAGACCTTCGTTGCCGGGCATCCGGATGAAAACTCCCAGCGTCTCCTCCTGGCTGATATCAACATCCATAACGGAAATTTGCCGGAAGGAATCCGGCTCTACAGGGAAGGACTTGTTCATGAGCCTGATAATGAGGCTATTGCGTTACGCTTGGGCCTTCTCTACGGTCAGCAGAAAGACTACACGCGGGCCGAGGAAATCTTCAGCGGCCTCCTGAAAAAAAATGCAAAATCCTATTTCGGCAATCTCTATCTCGCCAGGCTCTTCAATGAGACAGGGGCCCGTGAGCGAGCCGCGGCTACCTATGAAGCCGCGCTGGCCCTAAACTGGTCGAAAGAATTGGCAATGGAGATGGCTGAGTTTTATAGCCAGTATCAGAATTATGACAGGGCTCTCTCCCTCTATCGGTCAATTCTGGCCACCGATAAAAAAGATGAACAGGCAAGTCTCGGCCTGATCCAGACCTTGCTGTCCATGGATCTTGAGAAACAGGCCATCGCCGAACTCTCAAGGCTTCGGTCTTTCAGCCGGCATCCTGAAAAGATAGATCTTATTGAAAGTCAGATCTATCTCAGCCGGGGGAAACCGGCGATGGCTGAAAAACTCCTTCTCTCCATGAGTAAGAAGAGGCGATCCACTCAGGTGGAATATCTCCTGGCCGTGGTCTACCTCGATCAGAAAAAACCGGATTCGGCCTTGCGCATTCTTAAAAATATCAGCCCCAAATCGGAAGAGTACGAGAGCAGTCTTTTCCTGCAGATCCGGATCCTGCGTGACACAAAACGCCTCAAGGAGGCCCTGGCGCTCCTCGAAAAAAACATCGCCGATACGGCCACGAGGAAACCGGTATATTATGCCTTGCTCTCTTCTCTCTACCAGGAGATACCTGATATGGAAAAGGGATTGAATGTACTCAGAGAGGGGAACAGCCAGTACCCGGACAACGCACAGCTCCTCTTTGAACAGGCCATTCTCCTTGAAAAAGCAGGCCAGCATGCGCAGGCGATGACAACCGCGGAAAAGGTCCTGCAACTCCAGCCCAACCATCCGGAGGCATTGAATTTTGTCGGATATTCATGGGCGGATGAGAATACAAACCTCGACCGCGCCCTTGAATACATCAAGCGGGCCGTGACCCTGAAACCGGAAAACGGCTTCATCCATGACAGTCTGGGCTGGGTCTATTACCGTCTTGGAGATTTCAATCGCGCAAGAGAAGAACTGGAAAAGGCCAGCACTCTTGAATCCCGGGATCCCCATATTTTTGATCATCTGGGCGATGCCTACAAGGCGCTGGGACAAAAAGAAAAGGCCCTGGAAGCATACACAAAGGCACTGGAGCTGTCAGCAAATGAAAACGATAAACAGACGCTCCAAAAAAAAATTGAAGCCCTGAAAACTCTCTAAGCAGAATCATACAATCATGTCCATACAATCAAGAGATCATGTCTCCGCCGGTTTCGGCCCCGTCTTTTTTCTTTGCCTGGTGCTTCTCCTTTCCGGAGGCTGCGCCAGGGAACCCTGGACCCAGCCGGTCGACGATAAGCAGGCCCAGGCAATCAGGGATATGCTTCAGGAAAAGGTGAAAACCGATGCAACCTGTCCGTCCACCCTGGATGCCGAGGTCACCGTTTCCATGAAAACAGTCATGGAAACGAAATCCTTCTCCGGTTTCCTGCAGGTGAAACTTCCTTCATCCGTGAAGTTCGTCACCACTAACCCCTTAGGTCAGACACTCTTCGCCCTGGTCAGCGACGGAAAAAGTTACCGGTCAGTCAATACTCTCGACAGCAAGTTCGTGAGCGGCAGTCTCTCCTCACTTGCGCTTAGAAATGATATCCCGCAGGAGCTCCTTACCGGAAGATGGGGCATCTGGCTCAGTGATCGCATTGAGATTACAAAAGCTGCGGAGATCACCGATATCCGGCAGGATGAGACGGCGCGAGGCATATGGGTCAAGCTTACATCACAGGACACCACTGACGGCAAGGAATATATCCTGATCGATCCGGCAAACAAGCGGCCGCTTCTCAGGCTGTTGATGGATGCGGAAGAAAATCCCATCGCCAGGATTGAATACGGTGACTGGCAGCAGGGATCACACTGCGGACAACCGACCTCATTCCATATCACAGGTCTGTCAAAAGGGCTGGAGGTCAATATTCACCTGGCGGATATCATCACAAACAAGGTGTTGACGGCGAAGGATTTTACTCTCAGACCTCCGCCGGGCTATTTTATCCAGCTTTTTCCCTGAAATCGCCATTGTCTGATGAACACAACTTGAGCCGCGTTACAGGCTGGTGGTGGTTTTTTCCCCCTGGAGAGTATCCTGGGAGTTTACGATAATCACAAAGAGGTTGTCCTCTTTGAAGAAGACCTGTTGCAGGTCGTAGTTTTTGTTGGGGATAAGACTCAGGACCACACTGATCTTCTTGAGCTTTTTCTGTTGAGTAACCTGAACTGACGCCACAAACCTGCCGTTGCAGTGGATGATCTTCTTGACCTGGTCACCCAGGCGGGTGTTGAGGAAGTCACAAACCACCTTGGGGGCGCCCTTTTCGGTGCCAACGACCTTCGGCGGGAAAAAACCGTTCAGTTTGAAAATGATCATCTCTCCTTTCGTCGAGTTCTTTTCAAAGGTCACGGCGCTCAGCAAGGGCTCCGGCTTCGTGTTTCCGTCAGGGGCCTTTTTTTCAGGCACTGCCGTTTGCTCTTTTCCGGCGGTTGTATTTTTCTCCCCCTTGACCTCCGGCGTCATGCCCTTAGTTTCCGGGGGCCTGGCGCTTTCTGCGCCCGGAATATCCGGCGGAGACGCCAGAACAGCGGTTTTCTCAGGTTCCGGGCTCTTGGACACATCTTTTCCGGCCACCTTTGCAGCGCCGTTATCCGCCGGTTTTCCCGCAACACCCTGTGGCGTTCCGGTATGTCCTTTCTGAACGGACGGGGCTGGTTTTTGTGTCTCGGGCGTCTTCGCCGTCTGCGGTTTTGTCTCTTTCTTTCCCTTGCCCCCTGAGGCGGCATTCGCCTTCGTCGAAGAGACGGTAAGAAGGAGGGTATTGTCCCGGGCCTGGAAATGTTGCGTATACTGATACTCTCCCTTGGGAACAAGGTCGACAACAACCCTGGTCATGAGAGTTTGATCGTTATGGATGCCGACGCGGATTTTTTGGGTCAACTTCCCGTTTGTCGCGAGATTGCGATTCGCTTGCGGGGAAGGCCGGGTGCCGGCGAAATCAAGGACAATCCGCGGATTCTCCCCTTTAATCATGTACATCTTAGGGAGATGTTCCCGGTCCAATTTGAAACTGATACTCTCTCTATTCAGGGCATCTTTTTGAAAAGAAACAGATTCCAGCACGGCATCCTTCTTTTCCGCACTGAGGACAGGCATGTTCCAAACAAACAGAAGAGCCAGCGCCAGGAAAAACGATTGGTTGAATCTCATACGACTAATTCCTCAATAAGATGCTCTATTTGCAATGATACATCTATAATACCGGCGAAGATGCCGGTAAAAGCGTTATCCTGCCTTGAAAAGTCAACCGATTTCAGTTAAATCAGAGACCACTCAAGAATCCATAGAAACCCCGGATCATGACAACCTCTGGATTCATACAAACCCTCCATGGATGCAGGGGGATGACGAGAACAACGAATTACAGGTCTGAACCGCCGGTGCGATAGGTTTTTACGACACCGGCACAACCCATTGTAATCAATACAACAGCATTAAAACATTTTTGCTGGAAAAACAAGAATGAAAAATATGACAATCCTGCCGTTTATCAGCAAACCCGGCCGTTACCTCGGACATGAGTACAATGCCGCCACCAGATCCTGGCCGGAGGCGCAACTTCACTGCGCGCTGGTCTTTCCCGATCTCTACGAGATCGGCATGTCGCACCAGGGGCTGCAGATCCTCTACCACATCCTGAACAGCCGGCCCGGTATTCTGGCCGAAAGGTGCTACTGCCCGGATATTGATGTGGAAAAATTGCTGATCGCAGGCAATCTTCCCCTGACCTCCCTGGAGACCGGACATGAGCTTATGGATTTCGATATCCTTGGAATCACGCTGCCCTACGAGCTCTGCTACACCAACATCCTGACCATCCTTAATCTTGCCGGAATCCCGTTTACCGCAGCGGACCGGGGTGAGAGCCATCCCTTGATCCTGGGGGGCGGCTCCTGTTCACTGAACCCGGAGCCGGTGGCCGATTTCTTCGATGCCATCCTCCTGGGAGACGGCGAAGAAGCCATTGTCGAGATCGCCGACGAGGTTCTCAGGGCAAAAGAGGCCCATCTGGGAAAGGCTGACCTTCTCGTTCGTCTGGCCGGGATCGACGGCATCTATGTCCCATCATTTTTCCGGCCCGAATATGATGAACACGGCCGGATCACCGCCATCACAAAATCACGGGAGGTCAGGGAGGTTCGCAGACGGATTCTACCGGATCTGGACCGGACGGATCATCTGCAGACGCCTCTGGTCCCCCATGCCAAGATCGTCCATGATCGCCTAGGCGTAGAGATCGCCCGCGGCTGCACCCGGGGCTGCCGATTCTGCCAGGCAGGCATCACCTACAGGCCGGTCCGCGAACGCAGCACCGAACAGATCATGGATCTCGCCCGGTGCGGGATCGCCAATTCGGGTTTCGAGGAACTGGCCCTTTTATCGCTCTCCACCGGGGACTACTCCTGTCTGGAGCAGTTGCTGCCCGAGCTGATGGACACCTTCGCCGCCGGTTTCGTCTCGGTATCCATGCCCTCCATGCGGGTCGGCACCCTGACCCCGGCGGTGATGGACCAGATCAAAAGGGTCCGGAAGACCGGATTTACCGTCGCCCCGGAGGCGGGCAGCGAACGTCTCCGCCAGGTCATCAACAAGGGGATCAGCGAGGAAGACCTGCTGTCCACCTGCCGGGACGCTTTCTCCCTGGGCTGGAATATCATGAAGATACG
>JAJYAX010000123.1 GCA_021779275.1 Deltaproteobacteria bacterium
GTGCCAATCCTTCTTTACTGGCTGGATTCGCGGCATTCTTGTTGAGGCATTCATGTGTCCGTTCCTTATATAAATGATGTTCGCTTCTTTTCTGAGGTACTTCTTTATCGACCATTCAGCCAATATCTTTATATCTTTTTTCGATATCCGCATTGTTGCAATATAAATGCCACTCAACCTCCCCAATCAGCAGCCATGACCACGCGGCCGCCTGTGAAAAAACTATAACCTTATATATCATATTGTTACCAAAACGATGTGTTTCTCCCTGTCACAAAAAGTCGGGGATAGTATTTGGGTTCAGTTCTTCTCCGGAGGCAACTTGTCATAACTTTGACACAGCCTTCTTCCACCCACAACGAAAATGCAATAGTCATGATTTTGGCATCATTTTTCAGGAGACCGTCCCGGATCGGCATCCGTGTTGTACTTTCCGGATAAACAGGGTAAAAACATGCATGATGGATTGCAGGAGGAAGGCAATCGCAGGATCAAGGCCGGCAGTTACTTTTCCCTGAACTTCCCTCTCAATCCGACCAGGATCACCGAATCAGCACAGCCGGCCCGGCCTTGCAGGGAGCCGCGGCGGACAACGAAGAGAAAACCGGATACTCATGGATCTTGAAAAAAATATCGGACAACTGTTTCTCCTCGGTTTTCATGGAGACACAATCTCGGAAGATCATCCAATTGTTGCCGATATCCGGGAGAGAAATCTTGGGGGGGTTATCCTCTTTGAGCGGTTTCTTGCTCAAAACCGTGCCTGCAACAACATCATCACAGCGACCCAGGTCAAACACCTGACAACACGGCTGCACAACCTGGCGGGAGGACAACTGCTTATTGGCGTGGATCAGGAGGGGGGCCGAGTCTGCAGATTTACGGCCGGAAGGGGTTTCCCCGTGTCGGCGGCCGCGGCCGAGCTGGGCGAACGGGACGATACCCTTCTCACCGGAATCCATTCTCTAACGACCGCCACGCTGCTGCGAGGGCTTGGGGTCAACCTCAATCTGGCCCCGGTTGTTGATCTGAACACCTACCGGGATAATCCGATCATAGGACGGCTGGACCGCAGTTTTTCAGCCGATACCGAAAAGGTCATCACTCACGCAGAGGCCTGGATTACCGCCCATCGTTCGCAAAACATCCTGACCTGCCTGAAACATTTCCCGGGGCACGGCAGTTCCCGTCATGACTCTCATCGCGGTTTCGTCGATATCTCGGAGACCTGGGGACAAGAGGAACTGCAACCATTCGCGGAACTGATCCGGCGTGGCTGTGCGGACACCATCATGACCGGTCATCTGTACAACAGTCATCTGGACCCGGAATATCCCGCCACCCTTTCCCGGCGCACCATAACGGAAATATTGCGGAACAGGCTGAATTTTCAGGGGGTGATCATCACCGACGACCTGCAAATGAAGGCCATTACGGACCGGTACGGCCTGGAAGATGCGGTTTGCCGGGCATTCGCCGCCGGGATAGATATGGTGGTCATCGGAAACAATCTCAACTATGACCCCGGAATCCTGCAAAAGGCCATCCGGGCCGTCATCCGAAAGGTCAAGTCAGGCGCACTGAAGGAAGATATTCTTGCCGCCGCCTTTGAACGCGTGCAGCGATTAAAGATCACGGGGGAGGCGGGCCCGCATCCAGGGTCTTGCGAACTATTCTTGCCATTTCTTTAAACGATAGCGGCTTCATAAAAAATGCGTCAACGCCTGCAGCATTGGCGGCATCACTGGAAAAATCCTCCTGATAGCCGGTAAACAGGATAACCGGAATATCCGGACGGACCTCCTTCATCTTTTTACAGAGCTCAAGTCCCGTCAGATACGGCATGGTCAGATCCGTAATGACCAGGTCAAATTCAGCAGAAGATCCCGAAAACAGCAGCAACGACTCCCGGGCGGAGGTCCTGCCGGTCACCGAATACCCGAGACTCTCCAGCAACTCACCCGTGACCGCAACTATCTGTTCTTCATCATCAACAAGCAGAATCCTCTCTCCCCCTCCGACCATGTCCTCCGTATTCACCACCTGATCAAAGGAGGTGCTCTCACGGGAGACCGGCAGAAAGATGCGAAAGGTTGTGCCCCGGCCGATCTCACTCTCCACTTCCATCTCCCCTCCCTGCCGGCTGACGATGCCGTGCACCATAGCCAACCCCATTCCGGTCCCCTGGCCTTTCTGCTTGGTGGTGAAATAGGGCTCAAATATCCTGTCACGAATCGCCGGATCGATGCCGCAACCGGTGTCGGTGACGCTCAATTCCAGCCAATCCCGGTCATTATTCTGCCTGGCGCTTTTGACCAGCCGGATGGTGAGCGCCCCACTCTTTCCGGACATCGCGAAGGCGGCGTTGGTGCAGAGATTGATCAGAATCTGATGTATCTGCACCGGATCGACGGAAACCATGCCGCAGTTCTCATCGATTTCCTGGAGGATCTCTATGGTGGAGGGAAGAGTCGTGCGTATCAGCTTCATCACCTCTTTCATAATAGGATGGATATACTGCAGGCTTTCTTTCTGCTCCGTGCTTCTCGAAAAGGTCAGGATCTGTTCAACAAGACGTCTGGCCCTCCGGGCGGCCTTCAGGATACCGTCAATGTAGCCGACAATCTCCTTTCCGCTGTCGCCTTCCTGCCGCATATGCAGCCGGATAATCTCCGAATACCCCATGATCGGTGTCAGGACATTATTGAAATCATGGGCAATCCCCCCAGCGAGGGTCCCAATGGCCTCCATCTTCATTGCGTGATGCAGCTGCTTTTCCAGCTTCAGCTTTTCGGTCGCATCCCGGGCAATGACGACCACGCTGTCGATCTTTCCGGGTTTAAGTGTGACCGGGGTGCTGATCATCTCAAAGACCGTCTCCGCGCCATCTGCTCCGGGAAGCTCAACCCGCTGCATCCAGGTCGAGGAGACTCCGGATGTAAAACTCTTCGTCAGTCCGCAATTCTCACACGGACCACCGTCTCCACAAAAAATCTCCCGGCAATGCCGGCCGATGGGAGAAGAACATATTTTCCTCAAACTGTTATTTGCCCAGACGATCTTCTTATTCCGGTCAAAAAGGACAACGATATCGGGAAATCCATCCAGAATGGCCTGCCTCTGCGCCTCACTTTTTGCCAGGGCCTTGCGGACATCCTTCAATTCGGAAAGGTCGTAGAACAGAGTTACAACGCCTGTTGTCTTTCCGTCCTCTCTCCGGGCCGCTGTCTTTCTATAGATAACCAGGCCTTCGGTCATGTTTTTATCATTGGCATACCCTTCAAAAGACAGGCCTCCCCCATTAGCTGCGATTCTGCTGTCAATTTCTTGATATTCTGAAGAAAATCTGGTCGCCAACCGCCGGTAGACCCCTGCCTGAAATTCCTCGTTGCCGTCAACACCCAGAAAGTCAAAAAAGGTCTTGTTGGCCCCAAGGAAACGGCCGTTGGCATCGACAAAAAATACCGGTACGGAAAGTGCATTCAGGAGAGCTTGTTCAACCCGGATCAACTCAGCCAGATCCCCTGCGTGTTTACCGACAAGATTATCCAGCAAATTCTCTTGCTTCATTGTGGCCTCCCTGAATACAGTCATTGCCTCACCCTGCAGTAGACTCCGTCGAAAATTTTAAGGAGCTCGCCCCGGCTCCCTCAGGGGAAAAACTCTTGCCGGATCAAGAAATGGCGGGGAAAATCGACCGGAACCGCCAGAGGGAACAAACGCATTGACACATGATGCTGAACATACCATTTCCCCGCCTCTATTTCCACACCCACTCATTGATGAGGCGCGAAAACTCTTTTCCGGAAAATGTACGCCTTTGTCTTGACTCTTGCCACGACAGTCGTTACTACTCAGGCATCTGTGAACGAAGACCTCTTTTTTACACTTTCGGCAACACCTTGTTCGGCAACACCCTATGGACACCTTGGAAGAAAACTCTTTCCCCGAAAACAGACGGCCTGAAATCGTCTATCCCTGTCTCTGGCACTATACGGTCATAGGCAAGGATCCGGAGGCAATCCAGGAGGCAATTCGTACCGTCTGTGCTCCTTTTCCGGTGCGGATTTCCCGGTCTCGATCAAGTTCAGGGGGCACGTACCTGAGCTTCAATGCGGAAATTGAAGTCACTGACGAGGCAATGCGCCTGTCAATCCACCACGTGCTGACAACCCATCCAGCCGTCAAACTCGTACTCTGAAAAATCATGGATCCGGAAACTCATAACAAATCTCAACTGCTCGCGATCCTGCGTGAAGGCGTAGGACTCGTCCAGATGATTCTTTTCAAGGAACTGCGCGCCTTCCTTGGACGAAAGCAGGAAGGAGAGGATAGGCTTTATGTCTCCATGCTGGCAGGGGCCATTACCAACGAGCTTTTCGGCACCCAAAACCCTGAACAAAAATTCCAGCTGTTCAGAGAGGAAAACAGGGCGCTGATCGAACAGGGACTGCTCGGTCTGTCTCAGGACCTCCCCGATCTCAGATCGAACATCACCGACGCCCTGCGGGTTCAGACACTCTGCGACAGCCAGGAAGGGCACGACAGCGCAGCCTGCCTGACCAGGGCCGACGAACTGGGAATTCTGGTAAAAGACCGGGAGATCCCGCTTCCCTCCACCTTCATGACCATGATCCGGACACTGGGGGAACAACACGGTCTGATCATCCCGCCGGTCCTCATCACCCCTGAAGACGACACGACGGTTTTACACTGACATTCTTTTCAGCTGTCCATCAGCTGAACCTGCACCACCCCGCGCACGGAATTACACAGGAAAAGGGCATCGGCCGCCCTGAGATCCTCAATGGTGAGCACCTTCTCCCGCAAGGGCCGCTCCCCATCCCGCAGGAGATGATCGCGCATCACCCCCGCCAACAGCCCGCACCGGACAGGCGGGGTCCAACAGGCGCCCTCCTTAAAGAGAATGATATTGGTGATACACCCCTCCGTCACCTCACCGTCCGTGTTGCAAAAAATCATGTCAAAAAGGCCTTTTTCCCTGGCTGCGGCAAATTCCCGGTCATAGAGATCACGCTGTGTTGTTTTGTGATACAGCCAGGACGACTGCGCCTCCGTCCGTGTCGCAGACAGGCTGATCCGTGGCACTTCCACTCTTTTTCCGGCAGGCGCCTCAGGGAGTTGGAGATGCGAAGGCACATCACAGTGCGCCGATGAGATCACAACTGCACCGTCCTTGGCCAGAGTAAGCCGCACCCGCCTGCCGCCCCGATCAAACTTCCGGCTCTCCTCCAGCAGCCTTTCCCTAATCAGGCCGGGAGTACAGTTGAAAAGAAAATAAGAAGCCGAGTCCTGCAGCCTCCGCAGATGCTCCTCCAACAGGAAAAAGCCCCGGTCCGGATGGTGCAGGAGGGTCTCGATGAGCTGGAACTCCGTTACAGGCCGGGTCAGGAACCTGCCCTTCAACAGGCACTCCCGCCACTCCTGTTCCGGATCGGAGTCATACACAATCCCCGACCCGATGCCCATCTCGCCGTGATCGCCATGCAGGACAACCGTCCGGATGGGGACATTGAACATCGCCTCTCCGCCGGGAGCCAGATAGCCGATGGCGCCGGTATAGATCCCGCGCCGATCTTTTTCCAGCTCATTGATAATCTCCATGGTCCGGATCTTGGGCGCCCCGGTCACCGAGCCGCAGGGGAAGAGGGCCTTGAAGAAAT
>JAJYAX010000124.1 GCA_021779275.1 Deltaproteobacteria bacterium
ATCCGTAGTCCCGTGAAGCTTCCCGGACCAAGTCCCACGGCTATCCCGTCGATCCGGGACCAGTCCACCCCGGTCTCGGCAAACAGCCAGTCAATGGCGCAAATCAGCCGCCTCGAATGTGTAATACTGCTGTTCAGGGTGAGGGAGGCCAGGACACTGCTGTCTGCCATCGTGCCTGCGGTCAGGGCCAGGCTGCAGCAGGCAGTGGCCGTATCCAAGGACAGGATCAAGGGTCTCTGTCCAGCCATCACTTAAAGAGCCTGGCGATATCGTTATAAAAAACAAAGATCATCAAGGTCCCGAGAAGGGCGATGCCGACCTGTTGGGCGATAACCTGAACCCTCTCATTCATCGGTTTGCGGCGTATCCCTTCCAGGGTCAGAAACACCAGATGACCACCATCCAGGACAGGAATCGGCAGAAGATTCAAAATACCCAGATTGACACTGAGAAGGGCCGTAAACGACATAATATTCGCCCAGCCGGCCTTCATCTGTTCTCCGGCAAGTTGCGCGATCAGGATCGGCCCACCCAGTTCCGAAGCCGGGACAATCCTCTGCAGGATCTTCACCAGCCCCATCACCGTCAGATAGATGAACATCCAGGTCTGGGCCAGGGCCTCTCTGAAGGCCTGCAATGGGTTCACATGCGTATAGGTGATCGCATTATCTTTCATGATACCGATCATATAGCGTTTCTCGACAAGCTCCCCGAAGATATTCTTGGCGCTGTCAATGGCCGGAGTGACCTGGACTGAAAGGTGTTCCGAGCCGCGCTGCAACAGGATGGTCAACGGTTTTCCGTCGCTTTCCTTCACACCATCCAGCACATCCGCCCATTTCCTGGTCTCCTTCCCGTTGATGGACAAAATCGTGTCTCCCGGCTTCAAGCCTGCCGCCAGGGCCGGTGAGTTTTCGCTGACCTTGCCGACCCGGGCGTTGTCAACCGCCGTCGGGAGTCCGACAAAGGAATAGATCAGAAAGAACAGGATGATGGAAAACAACAGGTTAAACAGCGGACCGGCCAGGACGATACAGAAACGCTGCAGGACCGGCTTGTGGGCAAAGGACCGTTGCCGGTGTTCCGGCTCTATATTCTGTTCATCGGAATTCTCACCCAGCATCTTCACATAGCCCCCGAGGGGAAAGGCGGAGATGAGATATTCTGTCTCCCCTATGACCCTACCTGCGACCTTCGGACCAAATCCGAGGGAAAATTTCAGGACCTTTACCCGGAACAGCTTGGCAAAGAGGAAATGGCCGAACTCATGGACAAAAATCAAAACGCCTAGAACAACGATAAAAGAAACGATAGTATTCATGGATGGATAATTTCATGTAGAAGGAAGAGCAACCCTTCATCCGGGCCCCGGTTTTTCTCAAACAGATCGTTTGACTTTACAATCACGGCGGAACAACCTGATCGCCGCCGGCCGCCGGATAAGGTGCTGCTGAACAGTTACGAGTAATAGTCAAATAATAGTCATAGCAAGGCTGATTGCCAACCTGTTTCACGTCCGCCGGACACGTCGTTGATAATTTTCCAGGCCTCACGGCGGGCATCAAGGTCGGCTTGCAGAATATCATCGAGACTGTCCTCGCTCCCCTTGTCCACCCTCTCCATGGTCAGCGCCACGATACCGGCAATAGCCGGAAAGCTGATACGTGCATCGAGGAAGGCCTCAACAGCCACCTCATTGGCGGCATTCAGCACGGCAGGCATGACCCCTCCCTGCCGCAGGGCGGCAAAGGCCAGACCCAAGGCCGGGAATCTGTCGAAATCCGGCTCATAAAACTGCAGATGACCGCATTGAGAAAGCTGCAGCCGCTTCAGCTGGAGCGGCAGGCGGGCAGGATACGACAGGGCGTAGGCAATGGGAACACGCATATCCGGAATGCCCAGCTGGGCAAGTACAGACCCATCCTGAAACTCCACCAGGGAGTGAATAATCGATTGTGGATGCACCACGACCTCAATCATCTCCAAGGGGACATCAAAGAGCCACCGTGCCTCGATGACCTCAAGCCCCTTATTCATCAGCGTTGCGGAGTCAATGGATATCTTTCTGCCCATATTCCAGTTGGGATGGGCCAGGGCCTGCTCCGGGGTGACGTCTTCCAGCTCAGCTGCCCTTTTCTCCCTGAACGGCCCTCCCGATGCGGTCAGGATGATCTTCTGCAGATCCTCTTTTCGTCCCCCCTCCAGGGCCTGAAAGATCGCGCTGTGTTCGGAATCAACGGGCAGCAGCCGCACCTTGTATTTTTTGACTGCATCCATGACGATTTTACCCGCCATGACCAGGGTCTCCTTATTGGCCA
Organism: Deltaproteobacteria bacterium; assembly: GCA_021779275.1. Classification (GTDB taxonomy): domain Bacteria; phylum Desulfobacterota; class Desulfobulbia; order Desulfobulbales; family Desulfocapsaceae; genus CAIUQR01. Next base: position 2,319 of record JAJYAX010000124.1, read on the forward strand.
GGCCAATATCCTTACCCGCTCTGATGGCCGCAAGGGTTGGGAGGAGACCGGCCGCACCGACTATGGCGGATATGGTCATGTCGGCAGTGGGCAACGAGGCGACCAGTTCATTCCCGGTCGTCCCGGAGACCACTTTGGTTCGCCATTCTGCAGGCAAAAGCGCACAGAGCTGAGAGGCGTGTTCAGCATCCAGAACGGAGATGAGCAGGGGCTTGAATTCAAGAATCAACTTGGCGAGCAGGCTGATATTGCGCCCGGCGGCAAGGCCTGCGATACTGTAGTGTTGGGGGAACTGCCGAACAACATCCAATACATTCAGACCGATTGAGCCGGTTGCTCCGAGAAGAGCTATCCGTTTCATTATCACCCGATGAGTACAAGTAAATAGTAGAGCATGGGACCTGCAAACAACAGGGAATCAATCCGATCCAGCACCCCGCCGTGACCGGCGAGAATCGTGCCGGAGTCTTTGGTATCCGTCCCCCGTTTTATCACCGATTCGGTCAGGTCTCCACAGATTCCCGCCCCGGTCAGCACTGCCGCCACCGGCAGCAGAAACAGCCAGTTAACGGTAGGTAGGAGCAGCCAGGCAAAAAAAGAGGAGAGAGCAATGCCGGCCGCCAGTCCCCCGACCACTCCCTCGACGGTTTTTTTCGGGCTGATATTGGGACTGAGTTTAGTCCGGCCGATGGCGCGGCCGCAGTAGTAAGCGCCGGAATCCGAACCGGCGGTAATGGCTGAAAGAACAACCAACCATGCTCCCCCATCAGGCAATTGGCGTATAAGAACAAGATGCGAGGCAAGAAAGCCGATATAGAATATTCCGAAGGCATAGCGGCAAAGATCGTCAAAACTGTTGGCAACCAACCGGAAATGAAAAAGGATATAGCAGGCAAGGAGAAAAAAAGAGACGAACAGCCCTGCCCCCCCCCCCGCCTTGAGGCCGGAGGTCAAAACCGGCAGAACGAATATGCCGCTCAAAATCAGTTTTCGCAGCAGCCCTGATCGATTGCGAGTACACATCCTCACATACTCCAGCCCCCCGACAAAGGCGACACCGACCATAATTCCCCAGAAGAGGAAAAATGAACCCTTCAGAAGCAGGAGCAGCCAGCATGCCGCCAGGATCAGACCGGGTAGAGTCCGCGCCATGGCTCAATCTGTTCTCAGCTGGGCGCCGGTCTTGCCAAAACGACGCTCACGATTCTGGAAATCGGCCACAGCCTTGAGAAATTCCTTTTTACGAAAGTCCGGCCACATTACATCGGTAAAATAGATCTCGGCGTAGGAGAGCTGCCAGAGAAGAAAGTTTGATAATCGGGCCTCTCCTCCGGTGCGAATCAACAGATCGGGATCGGACATTCCAGCGGTATAGAGATGATCGGACATCGTCTGAATGTCGATTTCCGCAGGGGTCATCTCTCCGCGGAGACATTTATCCGCCAACAATTGAGCAGCCCTGACTATCTCATTCCTGGAACCGTAACTCAGGGCAAGATTCAGAATAAGACTCGAATTCCCGGCGGTTTTTTGGATTGAATCCTGCAGGACAGTACGAACACCGTCAGGAAGCTTGGACATGTCCCCGATACAGGTGAGCCGGATATCGTTTTTCAGCATCCGGGAAAATTCAGAGGTCAGATAGGACTGGAGAATGGACATCAGGCCGGACACTTCACCCGCCGGTCGATTCCAGTTTTCGGAGGAAAAAGCGTACAGGGTCAAGATCTCAATACCTATTTCCCTGGAGATCTCAACCACATCCCGTACCGATTCAGCGCCTATTTTATGACCATAGAGACGCGGCTTTTTTCGATTCTCCGCCCACCTGCCGTTTCCATCCATGACGATTGCTATGTGTCGCGGCAGATGATGTGGATCAATAAGGGGATCAGGTGACATAATCGATCAGCAACAAATAGTTGAAGAAACTGGACATGTGAACGCCCTTGCCAGCCGGCATCCTTTCAATCAAACAACAACCTCCTTTCCTATACTTCCAGAACTTCCTTTTCCTTGGAAAGGGTGATTTTGTCTATCTGGCTGACAAAATTATCGGTTTCCTGCTGGGCTTCTTCCTGAAATTTAAAGAGTTCATCCTCGGAAATTTCTTTATCCTTCTTTTGTTTCTTCAAGATATCGTTGGCTTCCCGTCGTATATTGCGTAGAGCGACCCTGAACTCCTCGGCGACCTTCTTCACCTGCTTGACCAGATCCTTCCGTCTTTCCTCGGTAAGCTGAGGAATATTCAGACGGACAATCTTGCCATCGCTAATGGGTGTAAGTCCGATACTCGACTTGAGAATTGCCTTTTCAATAGCCGGCAACATCTGAGGATCCCACGGTTGAATGGCAATCATCCTGCTCTCGGGAATAGTCAATGTGCCAACCTGATTGAGGGGAAGAACACTGCCGTAGGCATTAACCGATATATTGTCGAGAAGGGAAAGGGACGCCCGCCCCGTTCGGATCTTTGACAGCTCATGTTTGAAGGTTTCAATGCTTTTTTCCATCTTTTCAGCCATCTCAAAAATCACTTCATTCATAGGTCACCTTGATTCATACTCTTTGTAATGAGGAGCACCATCATAAACCAATCATTGTCCCGACATGTTCACCACATACAGCCTTTTTTATATTCCCGGCTACATTCATGTTCAACACAATGATAGGCTTATTATCATCCTTTGCAAGGGCAATCCCGGTTGCATCCATCACCCGCAGTCCCTTAATGAGGACATCATCATAACTGAGCCGGTCAAATTTGACCGCATCGGAGTTGGTTACCGGATCCTTGTCATAGACGCCATCCACCTTGGTGGCCTTAATAATAAGATTTGCATCGATCTCCAATGCACGCAAGACCCCGGCTGAATCGGTGGTAAAGTAGGGATTACCGGTGCCGGCCGCAAAAATTACGGCCCTCCCTTTTTCGAGATGACGAGTTGCCCTCCTCCTGATATACGGCTCACAGACGGATTGCATGGGTATGGCCGACATAACCCGGGTAAACACCCCATGCCGTTCCAGGGCATCCTGCAGGGCCAGGCTGTTCATAACTGTCGCCAGCATCCCCATATTATCGGCAGTGGCCCGGTCCATTCCCTTGCTGGCCCCAGCCACTCCCCTGAAAATATTTCCCGCGCCTATCACCAGACCGGGTTGAACACCCATACCAACGATCTCTTTAATCTCCGCTGCCACATAGTCGATGACATCCGTATTGATACCGAAGGAGTCTCCTCCCATCAGGGCCTCGCCACTGAGCTTGAGCAAGATTCGTTTATACACTACCTGCATAGCTGTATCCTCATCATGAACTTCATGACAGTTAAACCACGGGGCAACA
>JAJYAX010000125.1 GCA_021779275.1 Deltaproteobacteria bacterium
GTGGGCGGTTCTTAAAAAAACGATCAACGATCGCATGCCCTATCTCATGGGCCAGTATCCGGAGATTTACGTCATCCACTGAAATATAGATCGTTTTTTCGGAGAGAGAATAATAGGATAAGTAGTTTACATTCTTGTGGTATTTCTGGTAAAAGACCCGTGCGATATCTTCCTGTTTGGGCAGGAGTACAATGTTGAAATGGAAATTGTCGGGAAGCATATCCAGGACCATCTCCGCCTTTTCAACAACTGCCTCGGTTTTTGCGACGGCCTCATCTTCGACGGTGACCGTGTTTTTGCGCATCATTCTGCTGATTGAACCGCTGAGATCGATCTGATCATCAAACTTGCGGATTATCTCTCTGCCGCTGTATTGCAGGGTGAAATATTTGCCTTCTCTTGATTCACAGAATGCCGGCGGAGCAAAGGCGGCGGCGAACAGGATGAGCCCGGCTATGATGAAAAGGGTTTTATTCATTTGCGAGTGAAAAAAATCGGACTATTTCTCGAATCTTATCATTATTATTTTCAATAGCCCGGCAGATTGATTCGATCTCTTCAGGGGGGAGGCTTGCCGTCTCATTGGCTCGGAGCTGACTCAAGAGATCATTGACAGCCGTTGAGTGTCTTGTGATGTCGCCTATCCTTACCGAGAGTATCTTGTTGAAGGTGTTTATTTTATGAGCGAGATCCTGGCCTTCGTCGGTCTTTCGCAGATAGATGGTGTCGCTGAGATCTCCCCTTTCCATATTGTCTAGGGCCTTTTCAAAACGGAAGAGAGGACCGGCGATGCGATGGGTCCCGATCATTGCCAGTATGACCAGTAGCGTCCCGCCGATAACAATGAGAATCCAGTTGGCGGCGATAGCATTTTTCAGAAGCATGACGGGTGTCTGACCCATCTGGAGGGTATTGTTGCTGTAGCTGATGGTCATGGTATCCGCCGAAAAGAGGCCGAAGAGCAGGATGAAGATCAGGCAGCTGCCGAGCACCGAGACAAAGATCGCCAGAATCATCTTGCCCTGCAGATTTTTCTTAATAAAAAAGTTTCTTTTCTTGCGTTGATGATCCCGATTCATGGCTGTTCCTTCTGCTGGTGAAGAGTAACGGAGGCATTCCTTCGTAAGTCGTTGATCCAGTTGGTTATTAGTTGTCTTTTCTTGTGCTCTTCCAGTATCTTGCGGGCCTTTTCAGGACTGATTGAAGAGGATCTGTTCCCGGTTCCTTCGATTTTCTCCAACAGAACTGCGGAGTTTTCATTACCGGTTTCAAACTCCATTGCCATTTCTCCAGGTTTAAGGCCTGCAAGGATCAGTTGAAGGTTTTCACTCAGATCCTCAAAGAGGGCCGAGTGGAGGGCGCCATTCTTTTTGAGGAAGTCAGCCGTCAGCGGTTCCCTGGTTTTTAATAGCATGAAGGTATAGGTTTTACCAAAGCTGTCCAGAAAATTTTCAACCTCCTCGTCACTCACCTGAACCTGCAGGGATGCATCTTTCCTCTCCATCAGCACCTTGATAAGCGATTGTTCATAATAGTCTTTGAGTGCTTTGCGAAAGCTCGGTTCCTGGTCGATGGATTGCCTTTGTGCTTCCTGGATAAGCAGTTGTTTGTTGATGACCGAATTGATAAAATCACCGCTGCTTTCATGATGAGAGCCCATCGCCCCCTCTTCCTGGATGTCACTGCGTGTTATGTCGTGTCCGTTGATGGTGACCAGGACATCTTTTTTCACCTTTGGTTGGTCCGGCCAGATGAAAAGAAAGGTTGCTGCGGTGATGGCCAGGATGATTGTGAGGATAATGACGAGATATTTCATGGCATCTCTTACGTGTTGTGTTTATGGATGAAAAATGTTTAATCTGGCAGGGAGAGCCCGGTAATTTGAAGGCAGAAATTACCCCATGAAAAATCTTATACGTGGAGAAATCTCATTGCAAGAGGTTTTATTTTTCAGAAAGCGGAGAAGTACGGCGAAGGCCCCATTTTACGGCTTCGTGTCGCTGGACGAGCGCACGGTTCATTCCATGACCGCATGATCTTTGATGAATGTCTCCACCTTTTTTCGACTCAGAAAGATACCGCTGAGGATGGCGTCGCCGATTTTCAGGGCCGGAAAGATCCGGATCCCGTCAGACCAGGCCAGCAAGGGATGGGCCACTACATCGATTTCTGCAATCTCTATTTTCCGGTTGCCATGGGCTATTTCCAGAAGAATTTTATGAGCACAATGACAACGCGGACAGAGGGCGGAACCATAGAAGGTGATTTTCATAATTATCTTGTAAAAAGGTTGGTATCCATATAGCGTAGTGGATTATGGAGACGATGTATCCGGCTTCATGCAATCACTTCAGACATGATGTGGTTTCTGAAATTTTCTTAGAATCCCTGACAATTATCACTCATTTATCACTCATCAATCACGACGTATGCAGGATACATCATGGAAGGACCTTTAATCAACACCCGTTTCACCTGGAGTCTTTTTAAGGAGGCCCTATGAGTCTGGATGCGCTCTTTCGACCACTTTCCATCGCAATTATAGGCGCCTCCCGTATACCGGGAAAGGTTGGATATGATTTGCTGGCCAACCTGATACATGGCGGTTTTCAAGGGGTCATTGTTCCTGTCAACCCTTCGGCCGCGGCCATCTTTGATCTCCCCTGTTATCCGGATCTGGAGACCTATAAACACGGTGTCGATCTGGCCATCATCGCCGTGTCGAAGGAGACCATCCTCGCGGCCGTCAAGGATTGCCTGCGGGCCGATGTCAAGGCTATAACCATCGTCACTTCCGGATTCAGGGAGTTGAACGAAGAAGGGCACCTGCTGGAACAGGAAATTGTGGGGATGTGTACTCGTTATGGTGTCCGGGTCCTGGGTCCCAACTGCCTTGGCCTGATCAACACGGCGCATTGCATGAACGCCTCTTTTGCCGGAAAGATGCCCGAATCGGGAAATATCTCCATCTTCTCCCAGTCCGGCGCCCTCTGCGCGGCGATGCTTGATCTGGCGGCAGGCCGTCATCTGGGGATAGCCAAGGTGATAAGTGTCGGGAACAAGGCGGATATATCCGAGGTTGATATCCTGACTGAACTTGCCGCCGACCAGCAGACCAAGGTTATTGTCGGCTATCTTGAGGATATCAGCACCGGTGACAAATTCGTGAAAATCGCTGAAGAAGCGGCCTCGATCAAGCCGGTGGTGATGCTGAAATCCGGAACCACCGAGGCAGGCTTGAAGGCGGCGGCTTCCCACACCGGGGTCATGGCCACGGTGGATACCGCCTATGCGGCGGCCTTTAAACGTTCGGGTGTCGTCCGGGCTGATTCCTTCGAGGCCCTGTTTGATTACGCCGCGGCCTTTGCCCTGCAGCCGTTGCCTGCGGGAAACCGGATTCTCATTATCACCAATACCGGCGGCGCCGGAACCATTGCCGCCGACGCGGTGGAGAGGGCCGGGATGTGTGTGGCTTCTCCCCATAGCAATACAACCAGCAGCCTGCGCGACCGCCTCCCGCGGATCGCCTCTTTTCCAAGTCCCGTTCATGTCCTGGGTGATGCCCCTCCCGGCCGGTATATGGCCGCCATCGAAAGCGCCCAGATTGACCCCGAGGTGGATGCGATTCTTGTTATCCTGGTCCCGCAAGTTATGACCTATCCGAAGCAGACCGCCCTGGATATCGCCAGCTTCCTGGACGGTTCCAAACCCGTTGTCGCCGCCTTCATGGGCGGTGAGGACATACTGCCCAGCCGCAAGGTCTTGTCGGAGGCGGGGCTCCCTGTTTTTGATTCACCGGAACGGGCCGTTGCCGCTCTTCGGGCGATGTATCAGTATTCGCTTTGGAAGTGCCGTCCTCCGCGACGGGTCACCCGGTTCAGGGTGAATAAACGGAGGGTGGAGCGGATTATAACCCGGAAGCAGCGAAACGGCCTGCTGCATATCGGTGAGGGGAAGGGCAAGGAAATTTTGAGCGCCTATGGTTTCAGGATCCCTAAAGGGTCGCTTGCCGCCAACGCCGAAGAGGCGATCGAGATAGCCGAGAGGATAGGCTATCCGGTGGCCATGAAAATTGCCTCCCCGCATATACTCCATAAAACCGATCTCGGTGGGGTGCAGTTGAACCTGCAGGACGCCGAATCCGTTGAGGATGCCTTCGATCTTATGCTCATGAAGATCGGCAAGAGAATGCCGGATGCGGTGATCGAGGGTATCTATGTGGAAGAGATGGCGGCAAAGGGACTGGAGGTCATCCTTGGCATGAACCGGGACCCGCAGTTCGGACCGATGCTGATGTTCGGGCTTGGCGGCATCTTTGTTGAGGTCCTGAAGGACGTCACCTTTAATCTGGCCCCTATCACCGAGACCGAGGCCGTGCAGATGCTGAAGTCCACCCGGTCGTATGCCATGCTGGAGGGAAAGCGCGGACAAAAAAAGGTTGATATCGGGGCAATCGCCTCGGGTCTACAGCGGATAAGCCAGCTGACCACCGATTTCCCACAGATTCTGGAACTGGATATCAACCCCTTTGTCGTTGGTGAATTCGGCTCGGAGCCGATCGTGGCCGATGTGCGAATGACACTGAGTTCCCTGTAAGGGACCGGAATATTAATAACTTGATTTTTCCTCCATGCTGGAGGAAAAAGAATCATGATAGGCAGGGTGGCGGCATGGAATACGACGCGAATTGGAAAGAAAAATATAAGGATATGATCCAGACGCCGAAGAAGGCCTTGGGGAACATCAAGTCCGGGAACAGGGTCTTTTTGGGGACGGGCTGCGGCGAGCCGACCGTCTTGGTCGAGGCGATGACCAACGCCGCCGGCACCCTGGCGGATGTCGAGATCGTACAGCTGATGACCAAGGGGAATGCCCCCTATGCGGAACAGAAATTTGCCGATAGTTTCAAGGTTAATTCGTTTTTCATCGGCCATAATGTCCGCAATATCTTTCGTGAAGGCCGTGGTGATTATACCCCCATTCTGATGTCCGACATCCCGATGCTCTTTGAATCCGGACAGCTGCCGCTGGATGTGGCCCTGATCCAGGTCACCCCGCCTGACAGCAGGGGGAAAATGAGCCTGGGCATCTCGGTTGATATCGTCAAGAGTGCGGCTGAGAATGCCTCCCTGGTGATCGCTCAGGTCAACCCGCAGATGCCCTGGACCCGCGGGGACAGCCTGATCGATGTCTATGATCTCGATATTCTGGTGGAAGCCGACAGGCCGCTCATTGAGCGGGATGAAGAGCCGAGGACCGCGGTCGGGGAGATGATCGGCAAGCTGGTGGCCGCCCTGGTGCCGGATGGGGCGACGGTGGAATTCGGCATGGGGCGTGTTCCGGGCCTTGGCCGTATTCCCCAGGTAGTTGCTCCCTTTCTGACCGACAAGCAGGATCTGGCCATTCATACGGAACTCATGTCCGATGAGATCATGAACCTGATGGAATCAGGGGCGGTGACCGGGCTGCGAAAATCCACGGACAGGGGCAAGGTGGTGGCCAGTTTTGCCATGGGCTCCCAGAGGCTCTATCGATATATCAACGATAATCGAAAGTTTTCCTTCCGGCAGACCCGGTACGTAAACGATGCCAAGGTCATCGGCAAACAGAACCGGATGGTGGCGATCAATATGGCCCTCGAGATCGATCTCACAGGTCAGATCTGT
>JAJYAX010000126.1 GCA_021779275.1 Deltaproteobacteria bacterium
CCCCCTTCTGCCGGTCATCCCTCAGGTGCTCAATACCGACCCCGAGGAATTTATTACCCTGGCCCACCGCCTGCAGGACCTGGGCTATACCCATATCAACTGGAATCTGGGCTGCCCGGTCGCGATGGTGGCCAAAAAAATGCGGGGCTCCGGCCTCCTGCCTTACCCGGAGACGATAGTCGCCCTGTTGGAAAAAATAGTGCCGCAAATTACGGCGCAACTCTCCATCAAGACACGGCTTGGGTATCACCACCGCCGGGAGATCGCGACCCTGCTGCCGCTGCTCAACGGCTTTCCGTTGAAGGAGATCATCATCCACGCCCGCCTGGGAGTGCAGCTCTACAGGGGAGGAGTGGATCTGGAGGGTTTTGCCCTCTGCCGCGAGCTCAGCCGGCATACCCTGGTCTACAATGGCGATATCACGGATATGGCCACCTTCAAGGCCCTCGACCAAGGGTTTCCCTGGGTCAGCCGCTGGATGATCGGCCGGGGCATCCTGTCCGACCCCTTCCTGCTGCAATCTCTCAGAGGGGGCGAAGGTCCCACCCAGGACCGGCTGAAAAGGCTGGAGGCATTCCACTCGGACCTCTATCAGGGCTACAGCCGGAGATTGTCCGGGCCCGGCCATCTTCTCGGGCGGATGAAACAGCTCTGGATCTATCTGATCGCCTCCTTTCCCCACCAGCAGAGGCTCCTGAAAAAAATCAAGAGGGCGTCCTCGGTGCAGCAGTATCTGCAGGCTATGGACGAACTCTTTCATGCCTGAGGGGCGCAGCAGGAACGCCCATCCCTCAGCCGCGGACAGGCCCCGTTAACACAGGTTGTATTCCCGAATACTGCAGGATATAATCAGACCATGGATGCCCCGAATAGCAACATCGCCGATACCCCGGACACCTGTTCTCCAGACAGCTACTGCGGCAGACTTTTGCGGGGAGACTACAGTGATGCCTTGAAAGATAAGGTCCGGGAACAGATTGCCGCCTTTTTTTCCTTTGACCAGATTGATATCCCCATCATGCCGTATATCTCCGCCTGGCATTTGAACCAGCCCGGGATCTGGTACGAGTATGTCAGCAGACAGTTCCTCGCCCTCTTCAACTGTACCCCCGGCACCATCGCCCGGGCCTTCTGCAGCGCCATTCTCGACCGGCGGGAATATAAAAACAACGGAGAGTCCCCTCTCATCAGAGAGCTGGTCCTGCCCGGCCCGGAGATCGACGGCCTTCGTCCGGTCCTCCGGGGAAAGACCAGCAGGGCCGGGACCATGGAGGCCATCTACAAGGTAAGGCTGCCCGACATGCGCACCCTGTGGCTGAAGGACTGGGCCTCGATCACCACCTTCGAGCAGGATGGAGTCTGCCTGTCGCCGGGCTACCTGACCGATGTCAGTATGGAAATGCTGCAGAAGGACCAGCTCAGCGAACAGAACGCCATGGTTCACCGGGACAAGGAACTGCTGGTAGAGGCGGAACGGTACGCCGCTCTCGGCCAGTTATCCGCCCAGGTCTTCCATGAAATCAGAAATCCGGTCCTGTCCATCGGCGGTCTGGCCAGAAGGTTATTGAAGAAGCCGGCAGCTGAACCGCAGCTCTTTCTGGAGGTCATTGCCAAGGAAGCCGAACGGCTGGAGAAGATCCTCAACAATCTCTTCGACTTCACCCGGCGCATCGACCTTGCCCCACGGCCCTCGGATCCCGTCCTGTTGGTAGAGCGCGTTATCAGCCTCCTGCAATCCGATTTTGATCACTACGGCGTCACGGCGACCCTGTCGGTTGAGAGGCCTGTCACTGAGATCTCCATCGACCCGGAGCAGATCTCCCTGGCCCTGGTGCATATCATCAAAAACGGCCTTGAGGCGATGATCGACGGCGGAAGACTGGATATCACCATCAAACAAACCGAGACGGAGGTGGTGATTTCCATCAGGGATTCCGGACAGGGCATTCATATCGGGCATAAAAAACGGGTCACCGAACCCTTTTTCACCACCAAGGTCCATGGCACCGGCCTGGGACTCAGCTTGGCCCAAAAGGCAATCCATCTCCATCAGGGGGTGCTGGCAATCAGCCCCATTGCCTCGGGCGGAACCGAGGTGACGCTGTCGCTGCCCCTGGCCGTTGGCCCCACACCCTGACAAATCACACTTTACGGCAAAAACTCAAGGCCCGGCTCATCGGCCGGAGGCTCCGCGATCAGGACGTTTTTCCCGCCCTGAAAAAAGACATCCACCTCCGCCTCCCGGGGACCGATTTTCTTGCCATACCGGACGACCAGAGCCGCTGCAACCCGCATATCCCGCGCCAGCCCGCCGGCGGAAAGAGAGGCGGCCCGCCGGAGAATTCCGGTTGGCCCCGGACGGCTTTCCATGGAGAACAGCATGTCGGTTTCCTGGCGCAGAGCCTCAAGTTTCTGATTTTCCGGCTCATCGCGGCCAAGGATCAGCCACCCACCCCCGGGCAGCCGGAAATGTCTCCCTGTCAAGAGGAGCAGGATATCGACAGGGGTGATTTCTTCCGGCCGGAGAACATGCTCCCCCGCATACATCCGGGCGACCCGGCGCCCCAGGATCGGATCGGCCAGGGTACACCCTCCGGCCGGCGCCGGAAAATCGGTTATCCCGAATTCCCCGGCCAGGGCTATCTGCCGGGAACGCCCGCGACCGCTGAAGTCGAGGAGTCTTTCCCTGTCGACCAGTCCCTGCCGTTCCGCCTCCGTCTCCTTCATCAGCCTGGCTGACAGCGGGCGCAACAGGATGGTGCGGTTGCCGGAATCACGCTCAATCACATTCAAGGTATCACGGCGCTGGGACATCGGACGCTGCCCGAGGACCTCGCCGGTGATCAGAAAAGAAGCGCCCAGGCCCGCCATCATCTCTTTGGCCCGGCGAAGCATAAGGATCTTGCAGTCGATACAGGGATTGAAATTTTTCCCGAAACCGTGGGCGGGATTGCGCAGAAGGTGGAGATAGAGGGCGCTTATATCCTCGACCAGGACCTCAATGCCGTATTTCCGCAGCATTTCTTCCCGGTAGCCTTCGGGATCGTCCAGGACTTCATAGCCGAAAAACGGGGAGACGAATCTGATCGCCTTCACCGTGATCCCCTGGTCTGCCACCAGGCGACAGGCCAGAATGGAATCAAGACCTCCGGAAAAAAGGGCCAGGGCGCACACCCCGGTCATGATCCGCCTTTCCCCTTTTCCAACAACTCTTTCGCCCAGGCATGGGTCTTGGTGGAGACGGAATCACCGGCAAGCATCCTGGCCAACTCCCCTACCCTTTCCTCTTCCGACAGCAGTGAAAAGGACGATTGGGTCCGGCCGTTTCTGACACTCTTCCTCACCAGGAAGTGATCGGTGCCTCGGGCCGCTATCTGCGGCAGGTGGGTGATGCAGAAGACCTGGTGATGCCCGGCCAGCTCCTGGATCTTCCGGGCCACCGCCTCTGCCGCCTCTCCCCCGATACCGGCATCCACCTCATCAAAGATGACGGTCTCAACCATGTCTCTGCTGGCCAACAGACATTTCAGGGCCAGCATCAGCCGGGAAAGCTCCCCCCCCGACGCCACCTTGGCCAGCGACCGGGCCGGCTCACCGGGGTTGGCGGAGAAGAAAAACTCGACCCGATCCCAGCCGTGCGAGCGGATGTGCGAGATATTCTGTTCATCTTCCTGCCAATGGACATGAAAGACCGCCTGATTGAAGGCAAGAGAGGCCAATTCGCGCCCCATGGCCGCCTCCAGGTCCCGGGCGGCCTGCCTGCGTTTTCCAGAAAGAGACATGGCCCTGGTCCTCAGATTTTCCACAAGCTCCGCCACCTCTTTTTCCAATGCGTCCATCCGGATCTCGAGGTTGCCGAGGACCGCAAGCTCGCGATCTCCATCCTCGGCAAACCCGAGGATGGAGGAAATGCTGTCACCATACTTCCGTTTCAGCTGCCGGATACGATCAATTCGACCAACGACCTGTTCCAGCCGGACAGGATCGTTTTCCAGGGAGTCACAATAGCGCCTGAGTTCGACCACCAGATCCTCGACCTGATACGAATACCCCGTCAGCTCCTCGGCCAGTTTCCCCGCCGCCGGATCAAGCGCGGCGGCCTGCTCCATATTCTTTCGAACCTCCACCAGTCCCTCGATCAGGCTCGCGGAGAGGAAGTTGTAACTTTCATGGCTCAACTTAATCAGCAGATCCATGCCCTTAAGGCGTTTTTTTTCCGCAGTCAGGGTCTCGTCCTCCCCCTCCTCCAAGGCCGCATCCCTGATTTCCTCCACCTGAAAACGGAGCAAATCCTTCCGCTTTTCCTTGTCCTTTTCCTGCCCTCGCAGATCTTCCAGCTCCTCATTTTTTTGCTGCCACAAGGCATAGACCTGTCCCAGTTCCCGCCGATCCTCCCAAAGCTCTCCCAGGCTATCGAGAAAATCGAGATGCAAGGCGGGCTGCAGGAGTTGCTGATGGTCATGCTGGCTGGCAATATTCAACAGATTATCGGTAAGATCAGTGACTAATTTTGCAGTGGCAAGTGAACCGTTGACATAGATACGGCTGCGCCCGTTGCTCTGCAGGACGCGTTTGATAACCACAGCGGTATCGTCACCCAGGTCGGCGGCCTGAAGAATTTCCAGCAAGGCGGTATGCTCGGGACGGATCTCAAACAGGGCCTCCACCGTACAGCCTTCCGCCCCGGCGCGTATCCAGTCCGCGGATGTCCGCGCGCCGGTCAGCAGGTGAATCGCCCTGAGCATGATGGACTTTCCCGCTCCGGTCTCTCCGGTCATCACAACCAGTCCGGAGGCGCTGTCATGACTGTCGAAATTCAGCTGCAACGACTCGATCAGGGCCAGATTTTCTACTTTCAGTTCGCAGAGCATGTGTTTTTTTTCGGAGGAATCATATTTCCCTTTCCTGACTTGACGCGCTCCCAAAAGGGTTTTATCATGAATTGCGATAAACAGGCTCAGGGAGCCGTATCAACCTTCATCGCGACGATCTCATCCAAACGGACGTACCCCTCTGATTCGAGCAGAAAAAATCATGATCAAGAGAGCCAAACTCAGCGCCAGCCTGGAAGATTATATAGAAGCAATTTATCATATTGTTGAGAAAAAACTCGTCGCCAGAAGCAAGGACATCGCCCTGCGGCTCGGGGTCAGCCGGGCCTCCGTAACCGAGGCCTTACGGGCGCTCTCCCAAAAAGAACTGATCAATTACGCCCCCTATGAGGCCATTACGATGACGGATAAGGGGAAAAAGACGGCCGAGGATGTAATCTTCCGGCATAATGCCCTGAAACGTTTTTTTATCGAGGTCCTGTCCGTCGACAATGCCACCGCCGAAGAAGGCGCCTGCCGCATCGAACATACAGCCCCTCCTGAAATCATCTCCAGAATGATTAACTTCATCCACTTCCTGCATGTCTGCCCCCGTGGAGGAGACAATCTTATCGAAGGGTTCGCCAGCTTCCACAGTTTGGGAAAAATCAAGCTAAATTGCAAGGAATGCGTGGCTCACTGTCAGGAAAAGGGGTGAAGACGCTACATAACC
>JAJYAX010000127.1 GCA_021779275.1 Deltaproteobacteria bacterium
TCCCGGCCCAGATACCGGCCGATTAAAAAGGCGGCGGCGGCCCCCAGCATGGCCCCCAGCCAGACGTAGGCAAAGCCCCGATAGGGCCCGAAGACTGCTGCGCCGACGGCGGTAAGCAGTGTTCCCGGAATAAAGAGACAGACGCCTGCGGCATAGAAAAGGATAAAGGCCGCCGGCGCCCAGATACCGGTCGTCTCCAACAGGGCCTTGATCCGCGCCGGGGTCAGATGGTCCCGTATCGGGGTCAAGCGGACCACGGCAATGGCCGCGACGATGAAAACCACCAGCGCCGCCGCCTTGAGGGCTCCCCCCCTTCCCTTGTTCTTCTTCCGATCAGTCTCTCCAGCCATGTATCATCCTCGATCATCACGCTTTTTTGCAGACATCCGGGAACACCCTTATCTCGCCAGGGTCTCTGTTTCCTCTCAACCAAGATGGCAGCTTATCATTATTTTACAGGGAACCGAAACAAAAAAGGCCATCCCGTTCCTCGGCATCACCGCCGTTGGCATCGAGACAGCCATACCATAAAAAGACCTTGACAAGATAACTGACATGGTCACATAATCGAGTCATTCTTCTTCCTTTACCGACTGAACCCGCAGAAATTCACCTGCTCCTTCTACGGCCAGGTTCAAGAAACAAGGGATCAAGCCTGGATTGATGGATTCACTGAGAATTCCGGACCTTCACCACTCCGGGATTACGGCAAACCAGCATGTATTCAACCTAAGGAGGCAAACTCATGATCAGCAGCAGAACGTTGATTCTTGGAATGGCGCTGACAGCTATCTTGTGGGGCTCTTCCCCTCTCTGCCGGGCCGCGGACATCAACAAGGGTCCAGCGGAGATGGTTCTCCAGACAACCAAGGACAAGGCCTCCGTCCCGAAACCGGCCAAGTTCCCCCATGCAGCTCATCAGGCAGCCTACAAATGTGCTGAATGCCACCATACGAAAAGGGACGGGAAGCAGAGCCCCTATGTCGATGGAATGGCCATCCAGAAATGTGAAGACTGTCATTTTACCGGATCAGGGATGCCCAGTGAGACCGATGAGGCAAAAGGCACCGTCAAACTCGATACCTTTAAGGATGCAGCCCATGCCCGCTGCAGGGTCTGCCATAACAAGATAAAGGAAGAGAAACCCGAACTAAAAGCAAAATGGAAGGGTTGTCTCCCCTGCCATGAGACATCAGGATCTTGAAAGACAACGAAAAAGGCGGCTCCGGGGAGCCGCCTTTTTTATGTTCGGCATGTAATTTCCTAGAACTTATAGTCGACAGCTACAAACAAGATCTGGGCATCATAATTCGGATTTGCGTAGGCACCGCTCAGCAAGGTGTTTGACGAATTCACCAATGAATAATTATCCCATTGACCGCTGTTGTACTTGTAAGACTGATAGGCGTAGCCAACAGTAAATGTGTATTGGCTTACAGTCGAATATCGTAACCTTATGGAATAGGAATTCAGCCGATAGTCATCCCAGTTAGCCATATCGGGGTTGGGATCTGCTCCCAGGTAGTACAAACTAAAATCCGCGTCTCCGTTGGAGTTGACGTTGTCATACTGCAATAGAAGACTAAGCGTCTTCGGCATCAGGTAAATCTCCGACCCTGCCCCCCAGGAATAACTGTTGTCCTTTAATGTCAGGTCCCAGTTGGTTGTCGGGTCAGTGGCATTGGTTCTCTCGAATTGATAGGTTTTTTTCAACTCCAGATCGTAATATGCAGTAAGCTTGGCGAATTTCCCGAGAGTATACCCCACATCGAGATTAACCTGATTACTTCTGCTGCTCTTCAGTCCCAGCACTGTGTCGTTGTAATTTATATCTATGAGCTTATAGCCGACATTAAAATTTAGATTGGCGGTGGGAAAAATGTCTACCGAGGCCTTCAGTGTATTCTGGATCTTTGGGGCAACATCGTATCTCCAGATATATGCCTCAGCAGCATCAGGACCAGCTGGATCAAAAAACTCATGATCGCCAGACCGCTGCAGCCACTGGTAGGAGATTTTCGGGGTCATGAACTCGAATCCCCGATATCTAAGTTCCGCAGAAAGTGTATTATCAACGGTCTTAGGAATATCCTCCCGGCCCTGCCTGTCCATACTCAAGTAGGAATAGCCGGTGTCCAGTTTAAATTTGGCAGGAAGAGTCCAACCAAGGTCGAGACCGGCCTTGTTTTTCTCATAGCCGTACAGAACGTTCGTTTCTGTAAGTGCCAACTGATCCGATTCGTTTCTCCTTTCATTATAATTATAGTAAATCTTGGAATGAAGGAAGTGGACCGGATTGGAGATCAAGACAAGGTCGATGTTGTTGGTATCGACCTTGCCGTTGAACACCGGGCCGTATACCGGTGTACTGCCGCCGGTGAGAACACTTTGATCCGACGTCATCCTGCCGGTTCCCAGATTTGTAGAGAACTGGCTATTGAAAGGCAGCTGTTTGACACTACCCTTGAATGCAACCTTATAGGCCTCATTATCGGGCGGCAGAGAATAAGAATTCTGATTTATGGTTCCCGGACTGTCCACAATTAACGTTTGATTGTCATTGTTGAATTGACTGTAATACACGCTGATCGCCGCAAAATAGGGATTTTTCACGTATCCTGCCATGAAATTCATTGTATTGGTCGTATAGTCGATTGGCTGGGGAACTTCAACCGTAGCCGAAGGACTACTTAAGGACATACCCAGGGGATAGGTACCGGTTTTCTTTTCATTCGGGCTTGAAAATTCGAAGAAAAAAGGTTTCCACCGGTCGACTGAAAACCCCACCTCAACGGCCTCTCGTTTGGTTGCATAGTCGAAGGGGTGCCAGGTGGACGTCGGAAGAAACGTCCCCGGGGAGGTGAGATGGTTTGTACCGATACCCGAATAAAAGGTTGTAGCGCCAAGGGTGTAATCATGAGGAATCTCAGAATAATTCAGATACGCCTTGAAATTTCCATACATCCCGCCTTCAAACTCGTACTTTTGGGTATCATAGCCGATATCGGAGGCCTTTGCCTTCAGGAAATACTCGTCGGTATCATACTTCAGACGCACATTACTGAAGGCTGTATTTTCACTAATATCACGATATTCGAGGAATTTCGTCTTATTGCCATCGATATTGGTAAACATGAACGACATGCCTACCTCACCGGTAAAGGTAACTTCGGCAGATGCAGGGCAGGCAGGCAGGAAGATCATACTGGTACCCGCTATCATCAGTATCTTTTTCATTTCGGACCTCCCTATTTCCTAAAGAATCGGTTGGCATCGGCGTTACTGCCGTGAATATTCGAATGACAGTTCAGGCATGCCTTTGCGAAGCCATGGCGGTCCGGTGATGAACCTCCGAACATACGAGACGCTGTATACGCAGTCCCGCGATGTCCGTCATTATCATGGCAGTTCTGGCAGAGAAACGGCGGATCGCTGGTCAGAAGCTTGGAATGGTTGCTGCCGTGCGGCGTATGACAGTTCAGGCAGTTTTCATCGACGGGAGGATGCTCTATCATGAAAGGTCCTCTCTTTTCAGCGTGACACTTGTAACAGAGCTCGTTCACCGTATCGGCCTTAAGCTGATTGTCGGCAAAGGTGCCGTGCACATCATGACAGCTGGTGCATTTGATCAATCCCTCTCTGATCGGATGATGGGACTGCCGGGAGGTCTGCGACCGGACATCCTTATGGCAGTTGAAGCACAGGGTCGGCTGTTGCTCCTTCAGCAGCTTTTCCGTCTGATCGTGCGGTGAGTGGCAGTCATTGCAGGCAATGTCTTCGCTCTTATGTTTACTCAGGTTCCAGTTGGTCAACTGCCGGGTCTCGTCATGGCAGGTCAGACATTTTCCAGACCTTTTCTGCGGATCCACATCCTTATTGAAGGCGAAAATATCGACACCGCGGCCACCGCCCTTTTCCACATGCTTGGCCCCCGGACCATGGCAGGTCTCGCAGGCATCCTGTGCTCCGGGGCTTTTCACCGATTTCTTGGAATGGAGGGATTTGGCGTAGCTCGCATATTGCTTCTCATGACATTCCTTGCAGGTGTCCGCACCGACAAAACCTGTTGTCGCCTCCGGCTCCTTGGTACTGCTTTTATCGTCCCTGGGCAGGGAGCATGAGAAAAAAATCAGTAAAAGCGGAAATAAAAATAGAACAATATGCTTCTTCATAGAGTGCCTCCAGGAATTTCTTTATTAGTATCAGCGGGCTTCAGCATGTCTCTTTTCATTTAACGGTCTTGACCAGGCGAAAACCGAGGGCATGATGGCCGAAGTCCGGTGAAAGCCCCACGCGATGAGAGCTTCGTATCCCCAGAGGCCCGTTGCTCCAGCCGCCGCCGCGCATGACGCGATACTCTCCCGACCCTTCATAGACAGGGTTGTCCTTCGGGAGTTTTGTGTAAGCCTCGCTGTTATAGACATCCTCGCACCATTCCCAGACGTTTCCCAGCATATCGTACAACCCGTAGCCGTTGGGCATGAAGGTCCCCACCGGCGCAGAGACCACATACCCATCATTGCAGAAGAAGGTCGTCCATTGAGGCCGAAGTTTCTTGGCCGTCAGGTCAGCCACGTTGGCATACTTGCAGGCCTCGTCGAGATTGTTCCCCCAGAAGCGGCTCGTGATGGTTCCGGCGCGGGCCGCATATTCCCACTCGGCCTCGGTCGGCAGCCGATAGGTCTGCCCGGTTTTCTCCGAGAGCCATTTGGCAAAGGCAAAGGCATCTTCCCAGGAGACATTGACGACAGGCTGCTTATCCCCGTCCAGCGAGGAACCTTCATTGGCGCCGCTGTTATGATGGGGTTTGAACTTTTTGAACTGGCCATTGGTTACTTCATATTTTCCAATGGCGAAGTCGGATACGCATACCTGATGTACGGGTCTCTCGTTGGTATCGCCATCGCCGACCGAGTCGCCCATTTCAAAGCAGCCGCCCTTCACGGAGACGAACTCCATCCCGGCTGAGGCCTCCGTAGCCGACGCCTCTGCACGAGCCGCCGCAGGATAAACGAAAAGGAAAAGAATCAGTACCATACCCGGCATTTTGAAAGTCATCCCCCACCTCCTGAATCACATTGGATTATCTGGACTTCTGCCTGCAGAGACTCGGCTGAAAACGCGCAGCCTCACAAACACTTCTCTGCCAATCTCAGTTAGAGCGTATCTGATGTCTGTCCAAAATTGTGAAATCCCGAATTCTTCGCTGACCTCCGACGATCAGGACTGAGGAACATCTGAAGGTCAGGCAAAGACCGGCCGTTTTGGAACCTTGCACTTTAAGAACAAAGGACAATCTCCTGGTTTTGCTGCGCTGCAGATACAGGAGAAACTGATTATTCAAGCCGGTTTAGGGCCTGTTTACATAGATGCTCAAGGTAAGGACTGTCTGTTGAATCATCTCAACGCACCTTACACTCCGGCACAGTCGAATAGTTTTCAGAGTGAAGAAACGCCCCCGCCAACTCAATCGGGTTGATCCGCCGCAATGCGTTTTTATTCATGAACAAAAAAAGAACAAC
>JAJYAX010000128.1 GCA_021779275.1 Deltaproteobacteria bacterium
ATCCGGCTATATCGATGAGAAGCTGGAAAAATATGTCGAGATCCCCTCGGATAAGGTGACCTTCGACCTGCGCCCGTGGATGAAGGGCGCCGAGATTACCGATGCGGTGATCGCCGCCATCGAGAGCGGCAAATACCAATTTATCCGGCTGAACTACCCGAACGGCGACATGGTCGGGCACACCGGTGTGGCGGCCTCGGTGCGGATAGCCGTGGAGACGGTGGATCTCGCCCTGTCCCGTCTTCTGCCGGTGGTGGCCAAGGCCCGCGGGACCCTTCTGATCACCGCCGATCACGGCAATGCCGACTGCATGTGGACCGAGAAAAAGGGGGTGCGGTCGCCCATGGTCGCCCATACCAAAAATCCGGTCCCCCTGATCATCAAGGATTTTTCAGGGACGGACCGGTTTCAACTGGCCGACGTCAAAAATCCCGGGCTTGTCAACGTGGCGGCGACCATCTGCTGTCTTTTGGGATATCAGCCGCCGGCCTTCTACGAACCATCCCTGATCACCCTTACGAAAGGACATTGAAAAACCCAAGATGACAGAAAAACTAAGCAGATCGGAACAGAAAAGAACCTTCAGGCGCATTGAAGATGCGGCCGCGGAACTGGCGGACCTGTCCAATAACGACCTGAAAAAATTCCCGGGCGGCACGGAGATCACCGATGAGATCCTGGCCTGCCGGGGTCTGAAGGGCGGGGCGCGCAACCGGCAGATCAAATACCTGGCCAAGGTCATGCGGCAGGAATCGCTGGATGATATCTATACCTTTCTGACGAATATTAAGGGGTCGGATCTGCAGAAAAAAGAGGTCCTCCATGAGGCGGAGCGGCTGCGGGATACCATGATCAACGAGGCCATGGAGGATCATCAGCGCTGTCTTAAGGCGCAGATCCCCTGGGAGCCCATCTGGGAAAGCGATGCCCTGGACGATGCGGTTGCGAAATACCGGAGCCTGAATGCAGGCGAGATCAGAAAGACCGTCTACCAATACGTAAAAAGCCGGAATATTCTGCATTACCGTGAGCTGTTCCGGATGCTCAAGTCCGCACTCGATTACGAAGAAGTGCGGAAAAAATCATTATAAAGATAAAAGCTATGAACACCATATTTTCAGATAGAATAGCCGATGTGCCCCGGTCCTTTATCCGGGAGATATTAAAGGTCTCCCTGGACCGGTCGGTGATCTCCTTCGCCGGCGGTCTGCCGAACCGGGATCTCTTTCCGGCCGAAGAGATCAAACGGGCGACGGCGAAGGTCTTCGAGATCTACGGCAACGATATCTTTCAGTACAGCAACTCCGAAGGGGATCTCCGGCTGCGGCAGTATATTGCCAGGAGATATAGGGAAAAAAAGAATCTGGTCGTCGATCCCGAGAATATCCTGATCACCAACGGCGCCCAGCAGGGGCTCGACCTTATCGGCAAGACCCTGCTGAACGAGGGGGAGGGGGTGATCATCGAGGAGCCAGGCTATCTGGGAGCCATCCAGGCCTTTTCGATTTTCAGGCCAAAGTTTCTGCCAGTCACGGTCTCCGAGGACGGCGTCGATCTGGCGGAATTGAAGGGCATTGTCTCTTTGGAGACGGCCAAGCTCATGTATACGGTGCCGAACTTTCAGAATCCATCCGGCATCACCTATACTGAGCACAACAGGCGCGAGATCGCCGATATCCTGGCCGGAACAAACACCTTTTTGATCGAGGATGACCCCTATGGCGAGCTGCGCTTCTCGGGGACGCCCAAGACCCCCTTTGCCGCTCTGATGCCCGAGAGGACCCTGCTGCTGGGATCCTTCTCCAAAATCGTCGTCCCCGGTTTCCGGGTGGGCTGGATCGTGGCTCCTGCGCCTGTCTTCAACAAGCTGCTGGTGGCCAAACAGGCCTCCGACCTGCATACCTGCCATTTCACCCAGTATATCATCCATCAATACCTGCTGGACAACGATATCGACGCCCATATCGCCAGAATCGTTGCGGCCTATGGCGGCCAGTGCCGCAGGATGCTCAGCTGCATCGATACCTATTTTCCGGCCGAGGTGACCTCCACCCGGCCCGAGGGCGGCATGTTCCTCTGGGGCCGGCTCCCCGGCGGGATGACCTCGCTTGATCTCTTCAATCTCGCGGTCAAGGAAAAGGTCATCTTCGTCCCCGGAGATCCGTTCTATACCACCGGCGTCAAGTCGCCAGCCTTTCGCCTGAATTTCTCCTGCGTCGATGAGGCCACCATCGAGACCGGCATCGAACGGTTGGGTAAGGCCATCAAATTGCTGGGGAAGGAGGGGTGAGGAATCAACTGAAGAGTGGAGGGATGATGTTCTGACTTTCCCGAACCTATCAAATAGTGTCGAAATATATGGAGATATAGAGCTTAAGATGGGATGTTCGGAAAACAAACGGAGGTTATTCCCACAGTTGAGGAATACTTTGATACGCGGATTTTCTATCCTTCTATATGTGATATGATGGATAGACTTCTATTTATTGCGACGTTCAGAAAAAAGGAGTTTTCCCATGAGAATATTCAGTATCAAAGAAGATGGGAAATTTGAGGAGTTTTCTCAGACTCATTTTCATGTCAATCATGAAGAGTCGGTACTGGAAAACTGGCTTGAAGGCAACTCTGATAACATTCTTGAGGACGGCAAACTTCTCATTATTGGTCGGCAGGTAACAACAAATCTTGGCAGCATAATTGATCTCCTTGGAATTGATAGAGAAGGAAACACCGTCGTTATTGAGCTGAAACGTGACAGGACGCCACGTGATACCTTGGCCCAAGCGTTAGAATACGCTTCATTTGTGGAGGAGCTTGACACTGCCCAGCTTGAAGAAATCCTCCAGCGTTATGTGAGCGACGAGGCGTTAAATCTTGCCAGTTATCACAGGAATTATTTTGAGCTTGCTTCTGATGAAGCCGTTTCATTTAATAAAGAGCAACGCATTGTTCTTGTTGGACAACGAATAACTGGAGAAATACGGCAAACAGCATCGTTCCTTCGCAGGAAGGGCATGAGAGTTACTTGCCTTGAGTTTTCCTATTTTCAAGCACATGGCCATAAACATCTTTTGTCGTATGATATAGTTGTTGGGAAAGAACCAACGAAGATAAAACAAATATCATCTGGTGCTTTGCCCATTGTTTCGCAAGATTTATTCATGGAGGCTCTGGACGAAAATGGCAAAGAAGTTTTCGGTCAGCTTCTCAAGTTCGCAGCAGAAAAGTCATTTCCGATTCACTGGGGGACAAAAGGTTTCTCCATGAATGTAGATAAAAATTCTGTACATGTCGCTATTTGCTATGGGTATCCGCCCAAAGCAGTCTTCAAGCAGTCAGTTTACACTGCCCTTGTTGGAAGAGGTGGTTTTTTGAGCAAACTTGATGTCACTGAACCTGAAATGGAACAATTATGGAAAGAGGCACAAGCAACAGGGTTGTTTCAATCGGCAGGCCGAGAACTTAAGGCATTGATTAATCGGAAATACGATACTGCGGAAATTCAGACTCTTATTTGTTGGCTTGAGAAATTGGCCATTGCCATTGAAAAACATGAATTAAAATGAACTGCTGTGCCGAACTATGTATTATCCATCAGTAAAGAATGTTGTTGTCGGTGAAAATTTCATGCTTTCCATTGATTTTGATAATGGCGAACAAGGCATCTTGGATATGAAGCCATTCCTGGATTCTGGTGATAATCGGGCTACTCTCTATAGCCCTGGAGGATTGGTCTGGCGGTTGATTGTTCTGCCAAAGACAGACTTATGATCACGAAGAAACAGATAGCTGATAACGAATTATTCAAGGAAATCGTCGCCATTCGCCTGGATACCCTCTGGCGCATGCTGGAGCAGAGCCGCTTCGGTTTTCTCCCCGGGATTCATGAGGAGGGGGCCACCGGCAAATATGACAACAAGGGCGCCATCTTCATTCCCGGAGGGCTGATCTATCAGGATGTCGATGAACAGTTTATCAAGTATGAAGCCTATGGCAGCATAACAGCGGCAGAGTTCAGGAAAAAGATACGGAAGGCAATGTGTCATGACAACGCAACCCTGCTCTATCCGGACGGTATTGCCGATGCAATAAACCTGGACGGCGGTTTCTTCTCCAAGGCGGCCCGCCGGATCTTCAGCTATAAAAAGGCGGCCTACCGGCGGACCAAGAGGATCGGCAGCGGTTCACAGATTGAGATCAGTTCCGACGATATCCTCCGGAGTCACTGTCCAACATACATGAAGCCGCCCTTCGGCGCCAGGACCCGGATTAGCACCTGTGTTTCTGTCGGCCTTATCGATCCGCCGATGTTTTTCACCTATAACAAGACAGAGTTCAACTTTTCCCAGAAGCAGACGCAACGTTTCGTCCACGATCTGGACCAGGCCAGGGAGGCGCCGGTCTCTTCCGATAACAAGGTTCTCTATCCGCCCTTTGTCGTCGTCTGCCATGCTACCCGCTACAAGGAAAACATAGTAACCGGCCTGACCAGGATCTTGGGGATAGGCAAATTCGGCGAATTCGCCACATTTTCCTTCGAGTTGCTCAACAGGCGTCTGGCCGCTGAACTCAAGCGGAAGAACCAGACCTTCAGAGAGGAGGACATGTTTGCCGAACAAAACGGAACACCCATCCTCGGCATAATCCGAATCTATAATGCGACCAACCTGGGTCGGCGATCTCTGGACTATAACGTGCATGTCCTCGCCCCCGCCGAAGATGTCGATATCGATGTCAATCACGCCAGAGTCGTTGCCCAGGCCCACTATTCCAGCTCGCCTTCAGGTCCGGGACAGGGTGTTGAGGAAAGACTGCAGCCTTCGTGCTCGGAGACACTCAGTCGTAAATGATGGCTGTGTAATTCTCCAGGAGTTTTTCCGTCTCCGGGTCCAGATCGGAGGCTACCTCGTGAATCTGATATTCGCGGTTACAGTCGGTGCAGCGCATGCGCACACGTCTGCACCGTCGTTGGACCTCCAGTTTGCCGGAGCATTTTTTACATTGCATGGAATCAGCTTAAAAGCTCCTCCCGGGTGAAGATTGATTCGAGCCGGTATCCTCTGTCAGCCAGGGCCTGAACACCGCCTTCCTGGCGCTCGACCACGGTGGCGACCAGTCCTACCTTGAAGCCCTGGGACTCGACGCGCTCGATAACCTTCAGGAGCGTTCCGCCGGTGGTGACCACGTCCTCAACCAGGGCAACCCGACAGCCTTCAGGCATATTTTTAAGTCCTTCTATATAATTGCCGGTGCCATGCCCTTTGGCCTCTTTCCGGACTATAAAGGCCGGGATTGGATTTCCCTCCAGGAAACTGACCAGCGACACGGCTGTCACCAGAGGGTCGGCGCCCAGGGTCATGCCGCCCACCGCGCCGATGGGGAGCTTTTCTTTGCTGATCACCTCCAGCAGCAGTTTGCCGCAGAGATAGGATCCTTCAGCGGAAAGGGTTGTCTGTTTCCCGTCGATATAAAAATCCGAGGTCTTTCCCGAGGTGAGGGTGAAGTT
>JAJYAX010000129.1 GCA_021779275.1 Deltaproteobacteria bacterium
TGGTGATCAGGATGTCTGATGTGAAGAATGAGATGATTCACTTGCTGGCAAATTATGGGCATATCGGTTTTACCTTTGTTGCCTGTATCTTTGTCGGTCTGGGAGGCGGAATTCTTTTGGATCAGAAGGTGTTTCACGGTCGGACTGCTCCCTGGTTCACTTTCATTGGGCTTGCATTCGGCATTGTTGCAGGCTTTAAGACATTGCTTCAAATCCTCTGGCGTGTTAAAGACAAAAACGATCAAAAAGACGGAAAAGACGATAGAGGATTAAGTGGTTGATGAGTTGATGTCCCTGCAGAAGATGCAGGTCCTGAGTTGGATATATCTTCTGGTTTTGACGCTGGGCTCGTGGGTTATTGTTTCCTGGTCCTTCGCTTGGGCAGTGTTGGCCGGAGGGGTGGTCTCCATACTGAGCTTTCTGGTTGCGCATAAGGATGTCATAGGGTTCATTGAATCCCTGACCCCGGCTCAAGATGGAGAACAGGATAAAAAAGCGCTTAAAAAGAGTAAATTAGGGTTTATAATTAAGTTCTGGTTCCGGATGCTCATCATCGGCATTGTCCTGCTGCTCCTCATTAAGTTCAGTAAGGTTAATGTCTTTGGGTTGATTCTGGGGTTGTCAACAGTAGTGTTTACTGTCACTTTCACGGCTTTGAGCGTGGCCAGGCACTATTTATTCAGGAGGAGGTAGAAAAGGGTTATGGAACATCCGATACTTTTTATATCGATTATTTTGGAAAAGCTTGGACTGCCGGTACCGCATGGTTTTACCGGGCACGGTTTGCTGGAGCAGCTGTGCGCGCCGTATATGACCTATACCTGGCTGGTGATGGTTTTTCTTTTTGTTGTTTCCAAGATGACCCTTGGGAATCTCGAGATGGTCCCGGGGAGTGGCCAGAATTTCTGGGAGATCATTATCGGCGGCATGGATGATTTCTTTGTCGAAAATATGGGCAGGGAAATGGCTGATGCGCTCTTTCCGATGCTGACCACATTTGCCCTGTATATCGCGGTGGGAAATCTGATCGGTCTTATTCCCGGTTTTCTGTCCCCGACCTCTAATCTGAATACGACCCTGGCCTTGACCATCATAGTCTGGATTACCCATCATGTGATTGGTATCCGCGCCCATGGATTTAAATATTATAAACACTTCATGGGCCCCCTCTGGTGGCTGGTTCCCCTTATGCTTCCCATCGAATTGATAAGTAACTTCGCGCGCTTGGTTTCCCTCTCTGTCCGTCTTTTCGGAAATATCATGGCCAAAGAGACCCTGCTCGGGATCCTCTTTACGCTGGCCGGAGCCTTTTTCGCGCCGCTGCCGATCATGATATTAGGTGTTCTGGTCTCTCTGGTCCAGGCAATGGTCTTTGTGTTGCTTGCCGTTGTTTACTGTGCCCAGGCCCAGGAACACGCCCATTGATTCCACGGTTGTGAGGTTGCTGCGAAGACGTTAAAGTTGTTTGGTTGTGTGTTTGAATCAAGGTTTTCCTGTTGAGGAAGAAGGCCAACACCATAAATACATTTTATTAAGGAGAAAACAATGGAAGGTAATTTACAATTAGCGTTAATCTGTGTGGGCGCCGCGCTTTCAATCGGTCTTGCCGGTCTTGGTGCAGGTATCGGTATCGGTCTGGTTGGCCAGGGCGCCACCACTGGTCTTGCCCGTAATCCTGAAGTTCAGCCGAAATTGATGGTTTTTATGATCCTTGGTATGGCCCTGGCAGAGTCTATTGCTATTTACGGTCTGGTTATCTCTCTGATTCTGCTCTATGCGAATCCTTTGTTGAAGTAACAAAGATCGGGTAACTTGCGTTCCTTTCCTCGGAACGGTCAAAAAAGGCTGCAGAGAAATCTGCGGCCTTTTTTTGTTGTTTGAAAATAAGCCCCTCTTCAATCGAAGATCTTTAAAACGGAAACCTATGGAAATTGAAGATGATATTGTCATTCATCCTGTTCGTTTGAAAAGAGAGAGTATCATCCCGGAGACAGGACTTCTGCTGGTCAATCCTTCTGAGGCTCGGTATGGGCTGGAGGCCGCACAGGCGGCCGGCGGGGAGAGGCGTACTCTCTACAACTCCAATCTCTGCGTGCATGCCTCCCAGGGATATTTTGTCGCAGGACCGGCAATAGGGGCGCCGATGGCCGTGATGACCATGGAAAAATTGATAGCCCTCGGGGCCAGGAAGATTATTCTTTTCGGCTGGTGCGGAACTCTGCGGGAGTCGCTGGCTATCGGTGATCTGCTCCTGCCGACCAGCGCCTTGAGCGGGGAAGGGACCTCTTCCTATTATGTTTCCGGCTCTCAGCTTCCCGGTCCTTCCTCCTTTTTGATCGAAAAACTGAAGGGGCTTTTAGAGGGTTTCACCCTTTCCTGGCAAGAGGGATGTGTTTGGTCCACCGATGCCCCTTACCGGGAGAAAAGGAGTTTCCTGAAGGCTTTGCGGAAAGAACAGGATGTGTCTGCGGTGGATATGGAGTACGCTGCCCTCTGCAGTGCCTCTGATTTTAGAAAAATTGATTTTGCCGCCCTCCTTCTTGTTTCCGATGAAGTATGGGGAAGGAACTGGACTCCCGGTTTTTCCAGGCAGGAGTTTAAAGCGAAGAGTCGAATGCTTATAGATATCTTTATAAAAGAATTACCGCTTAAAACACGTTAAATGAAAAGAATTCATGTAATAAGTCTCGGATGCCCTAAAAATCTTGTTGATTCCGAGGTCATGCTCGGGGTTTTACAGGAGGAGGGGTGGATTGTTGTTGATGAGCCGACAAAGGGCGATGTCCTTTTGCTTAATACCTGCGGGTTTATTCAACCGGCAGTGGAGGAGGCAATTGAGGAAATTCTTGAGCTTATTACGATCAAGGAGGAGTTTCCGGAAAAGCTCCTTGTGGTCACCGGCTGTCTTGTCCAGCGCTATCAGGAAAAATTGCAGGAGGAGTTTCCGGAGGTCGACCTTTTTGTCGGTACGGAAGGAGTGCCTGATATCGCACGATTGATTGATGCCAGCAGGGCGGGGAAATTGTCCGGATCTCTCCAGATCCCGGAACGTTTTCTGATGGATTCCGGGATGCCGCGCAGGCTTTCCACACCCCCCTTCAGATCCTGGTTGAAGATCACGGAGGGATGCAGCAACCGTTGCGCCTATTGCATGATTCCCTCCATTCGGGGGGATCTGCGCAGCAGATCGATTCCGGACCTTGTGGAGGAGACCATCCGTCTGGAGGGCCTGGGGGTGAAAGAGCTTACCCTTATCGCCCAGGATTTGACGGCCTTCGGCGACGAGACCGGCGGTGGCCCTGCATTGATTGAGCTTCTGCAGGCACTCTTGACCCGGAGCAGCATACCATGGATTCGCCTGATGTATCTTTATCCAAGCGGGATTCCGGATGCACTTTTTGACCTGATGGCGTCTGATCCAAGGATTGTTCCCTATCTCGATATCCCTATCCAGCATGTCAGCGACCCCATCCTGAAGAGGATGAACCGTCGCTATACCCGTGATGATCTGTACAGATTGATAGAGAAGATTCGGACCTCGAACCCCGATATTGCGCTGCGAACGACCTTTCTCGTCGGATTTCCTGGGGAAACCGAGAAGGACATCATTATGTTGGAAAGATTTCTCCAGGATGTGAAAATTGAACACGTGGGTGTCTTTGCCTACGCCAACGAAGAGGGATGTCCCGCGGAATTTTTCCCGAATCAATGCTCCGAAGAGGAAAAAAGCGGGAGGCTTGAACACATTCTTGCACTGCAGGCCGGAATTTCCAGGGAAATACTGAAAAAATATATCGGCAGGCTGGAGCCCGTTTTAGTCGAAGGAGTAAGCCGGGAGACTGATCTCCTTCTGGAGGGCAGGACGAGGTTTCAGGCGCCTGAAATCGATGGGTGTGTCTACATAAACGACGGAGAGGCCAACCCTGGAGATATCGTCATGGTGCGGATAGATGATGCCCAGGTATACGATCTTGTTGGGGGGATTGAAGGAAAAAAAGCAGTCTGAACAGCAGGTCCGGATGGTGGAGGTTTTTCGGACGTTGGACGACCTTCCAACGTCCGATGATCCGGCCCTATTTCTTTTTCCTGTTGGTGTTCACTTGCTCACGCAGGTCTTTGCCGACTTTAAAAAAAGGTAATTTCTTCGGTTTTACCTTGATTTTCTTGCCTGTTTTCGGGTTGCGGCCTTCGTACGAATCGTATTTTTTAATTACGAAACTGCCAAATCCCCGGATTTCAATGCTCTCACCTTTTGCAAGTGCCTCTGTCATTGTTTCAATAACAGTGTTGGTAATAGCAGCAGCTTCGCGATGAGGTATGCTGATGTCTTGCGCCAGGGCCTCTATGAGTTCTGATTTGTTCATACTTCACTCCTGTTTCCGGAAGATTAGTTGCCCCCCTTGGGAACGTTCACTGTTTATCAGTTAGTGGGTGATGTGGAAAAAAGAAAAAGTAAAATAATTTTCAACCGTTACGGGCGAACCAGCACGTTAAAATTCTTTTAATATCAGTATGTTATAATGTGTTGGCGGGTTTGGTCGCCTGCCGATTCTTATAACTGTCTAGATTTAATCAGCTATTTTGTCATTTGTAAAGAAATTTCTATAAAAATATTTTTTTAAGATCTTTCACCGATAAAATCTTGTAGGCGCCTGTTGGAAGATCCCCCAAAAAAAGCTGGCCGTAGGCTATGCGTTTAAGGGAAAGAACAGGATTTCCAATAGCTGCGAACATTTTTTTTACCTGTCTCTTCCTCCCCTCGTGAATGGTAATTTTCACCAGGGTTGATTGCGGCATCTTTTTTACGATCACAAGTGTGGCGGGAAAGGTCTTTTTCCCTTCCAGGATGATCCCCTTTTCCAGGCGGCTGAGACCGGGCCCGGTGGGGCGTCCCCGAACAAGGGCCTCATAGCTTTTTTTAATCTCATGACGCGGGTGTTGGATGCTCTCGGCCAGCATGCCGTCATTGGTCAGGATCAGGGCTCCTTCCGTGTCCAGGTCGAGCCGTCCGACCGGGAAGACCCGGGCTGTGATTCCGTGCAACAGGGAGGTGACAATTGGGCGCCCCTGCGGATCGGACAGGGTGGTGACATAGCCTTTGGGTTTGTTCAGGAGCAGGGTCAGCGGTTTCTCCTCCAGAGTGATGGGCGCCCCGTCCAGGCAGACAATCTGCATCCCCGGGGTGATCTTGGCGCCCATCTCGGTGATCGTGATTCCATCAACGGTGATTCGTCCCTGCCGGATCATTTCCTCGGCGTGGCGTCTTGAAGCCAGTCCGCATTGGGCCAGAAATTTCTGCAGTCGCAGCGGCTCGTTCATCGCCATCTGGCCGGGATGATTTTGGGGAAGAGGGCATCCACCCTGGCGCTGGTTGTCCTGTCCACCTCGAGAACGTCGGTATGCCAGGGCTTGATCCGGCAATCTAAGACCACAGGAGCAATGAGTCCGACATGAAACCTCTTCGTGGTTGTCCCTGCCGCATGGATGTCGGCGG
>JAJYAX010000130.1 GCA_021779275.1 Deltaproteobacteria bacterium
GGCGCCAATCGCCAGATAATCGCCACGGCACGCGGCCATAAAATCTGCATGGATGCCAGAAAAGAATGGGGAGGCGACAATGCCGGCCCCACTCCGCCGGAATGTTTGGTCATTGGGCTGGGAGGATGTGTAATGAATATCGCCAAGATCATTGCCCAGGAGAGGCATATCTCCCTGGAAAACCTGACGATAACGGTTTCCGGCGACATTGATCCGTCCAGGGCCTTTGGGCTGGACAGCCGGAACAGGGCGGGTTTTGGTCAGCTATCGGTGCAGGTGGCGTTTGCTCCGGAACTCACTGCTGGTGAAAAAGAAGAGTTTTATCAAGATCTTCTAAGGAGATGCCCGCTCTGCGACACGATCAGCAATCCGACGCCCCTGCGGATCAGCATGTAACAGGAAGAGAACGTGGGTCTCGAAAGAAGTCAGGAACGCCCCCGGCGCTCCTTGAAGCGCACCAGGCCAGCCAGCAGATCGCAGGCGGGCGTGGGCGCCGCCGCTTGCCTGCCCTGTTTCGAGACATAGCCCAGCAGGGCCTCCACCTCGGTGGGTTTGCCGTTTTCCAGATCCTGCAGCATGGAGGGGCGATGATCGGCGGTGATGGGCACAAGCCGGTCGTAAAACACTTTTTTATAGCTGTCCGCATCGGGCCAGGGAACTCTGCCGCCGATCCCGGTGATGACCGCAAAGGTCTCGTCAATCACCTGGTCCATTATGGCCCTGGCCTCCTTGTCTTCCGCCAGCGCCCCATAATGGACCCCGAGGATTGCCCCCAGCGGGTTCAGCGCGCAGTTGTACAGGAGCTTGGCATGCAGATCCCGATGAATATCGGCAACGGCCCGGCAGGGCAGCCCGGCCCCGTCGATCACCCCGGCCAGCATCCCGGCGGCCTCCGGGATGGGACCGCTGACCGCACCGCCCAGATGCACGGCATCGGCCGACACGGTGATCCTGACATGCCCTGGAACAATAATCTCAAAGCCGGTGATCACCCTGGCGGCAAGACTCCGTTTGGGGCCGAATCGTTCCAGCAGCTGTTCGACATTGCCGCAGCCGTTCTGCATGGAAACGACCGGACAGCGGCACCCGGGCAGGGAGGCCACGGCCGCGACGGCCCGGCCGGTATCATAGGCCTTGGTGGTGACCAGTATAAAGTCGTAGAGGCCATGGGCCTCGGAGATATCCTCCAGCAACCCGAGCATGGCCGGACGTGCGGCAAAGTCGCCGAAGATACCCGAGACCCGCAGCCCATCTTTTGTCAAGGCCTCGATAAACCGCCGTCTGAGGACCAGGTCCACATCGTGTCCGGCTCTGGCCAGCATGCACCCGAGCGCCTGTCCCAATGCCCCCGCACCGTAAACCAAAAATCGCATCTTTCCTTCTCCTTATCGTGAGTCTCAGCCATCAGAAAAAATAGTCGGATGGCAATTCTCGCCCGGACGGATCAGTTCCGCAGGGTAACCGGGTCGTTTAGCCCAGAGTCCGCACGAGGCAGCAATTCTACACCTTCCGTAATAAACTACAAGGACATTGCCCGACTGATTACATCCGCCCTGCGACCGGAGCATCCCGACCCTCTTCCGAACGGAAAAAGATTCCGATTCGTCCGGGAAAGACCTGTTCTGAAAAAGATTGAAAACTTCTGATGAACCTGATAGGCTGCCATCTGTCTGGTGTTTTTTGTGGACGCTACGCTCTTACTAATTGATCAACTATCTGTTTTAATATAAAAACGCTGAATTTAACTATCGAAATAAACTATGAAAAACATAACTGTCGACGCCAGAGGAGAACTCTGCCCAAAACCCTTGATCATGACCAAAAAGCAGCTGGGTCAGACCGGGATTGACGGGACCTTCGTCGTCCTGATCGATAATGAGACCTCAAAAGAAAATGTCGAGCGGTTCCTGACCGATAACAACCTTCCATTCCAGACCTCCCGGGAGAATGACGTCTATTCCATCCTGGTCACCAAGACCCGGACGGAGCTCAGCCATCCGGCGGCGGAGGACTATTGCCGGCCGGCGGCCGGGCATGCCTACTGTTTCACCAGCGAGCAGATGGGAAGCGGGTCCGCCGAACTGGGGCGGATCCTGATCCAGGGCTGCATCAACACCATCAAGGAGATTACGCCGACTCCAGCCTCCATAGTCTTTTATAACAGCGGGGTCAAACTGACGGTCGGCGGGTCACCGGTGCTCCAGTCCCTGCGGGAGCTGGAGTCATCGGGTGTCAAGATCCTGGTCTGCGGGACCTGCGCCAACTATTTTCAGATCAAGGATCAGGTGGGCGTGGGCATTATCTCCAACATGTATGCCATCCTGGAGGCCCTGTCCCAGGCCGGTCACGTCATCTATCCGTAATGGAACAGGATTATTTCAGGCACGAAGTGAACGGCTATTTTGACTGCGGCGCCACCTCCTTTCCGAAACCCGCCCAGGTGGCCCTCGAGATCACCCGCTATCTGAACGAGGTCGGCGGCCCCTATGGCCGGAGCTTTTACGGCAGGGCGCTTACGGTCTCCGGTGTGATCGAGGAGACCCGGTCGCTTCTGGCGGGTCTCCTCGGGGCTAAGCACCCGGAGAGGATCATTTTTACCCACAATGCCACCCACGCCGTCAATATCGTCGTCAAAGGGCTGGCCTTGAAGGGCAAGGAGGTCTGGATAAGCCCGCTGGAGCACAATGCCGTGGCCAGACCCCTGCGAAGGCTAAAGCAGGATGGACAGATCAGGGTCCGCTTTCTGCCGTCGGCAGCCGACGGCAGGGTCGAACCGGAACGATTGCTCTTTTCCGAACGGACCGGTCTTATTATCGTCAATCACCAGAGCAATGTGAACGGGGTGATCCAGCCGATCCGGGAGATCAAGAAGAAGGCAGGCCCTCTCCCGGTCCTGGTCGATGCGGCCCAGTCGCTGGGCCACCAGACTATCAATGCGACCGACTGGGGAATAGACTTTGTCGCCTTCACCGGTCATAAGGGACTGCTGGGGCCGACCGGGACCGGCGGCCTGTATCTCGGCGGTCGACATCTGAACCCGCTGATCGAGGGGGGAACCGGCAGCCGCTCGGAGAGCAGCGCCATGCCGGGCTTCCTGCCGGACCGGTTTGAGGCCGGCACCCCAAATATCGCGGGCATCTACGGTCTCCGGGCGGCGCTGCTGCACAGGCCGGTCCCGGCCCATACCAGAGAGGATTTTCTGGGCCTCATCCGGGCGGTGCGGCGGCTGCCGGGTCTGATGGTTCATGCCGCCCGGGCGGAAGAGCATCAGGGCGAGCTCTTTTCCATCACCTCGGGGGGCATGGACAGCTCCACCCTGGGACTGCGCCTCTATGAGGACTACGGCATCGAGACCCGGCTGGGACTGCACTGCGCCCCCCTGGCCCATCGCCGGATCGGGACCTTTCCGGCGGGGACCGTCCGCATCTCGCCTTCCGTCTATCATAGCCCCCGGGACTTTGCTGTACTCCATGCCGCACTGACCGGGATCTCCGCTGGAGCTTGAACATGCTGCTGCTCTTTCAATCCACCCATGATGTGATCCTGGCGGAGAAGGCGCTCCGGCTGGCGGGGATTCCCCGCCGGGTGATCCCGGTCCCCCGCTCCATCTCCTCCCAATGCGGCATGGCGCTGGAGATCACTCCCGATCATGCCGAAAGGGCCGTTGAACTTCTTGACGCAACTGTCTTTCCAGGCGGATCCGCACAGGGCGATGCCCATCGTTACCAGATTTACACACCTACGGATGAACAATGAAAACCGAATTTGATCTGCTCACGACCGTGGAACAGGGGGGATGCTCGGCAAAGCTGCCGGCCCAGCTGCTGGATGCCATTGTCAAAAATATCCCGGTGCTGAAGAGAGACGAGCTGCTGGTGGGCACCGACACCCATGATGACGCCGCCGTCTGGAAGGTTGACGCCGACACCGCCATCATCAGCACCACCGATTTTTTTCCGCCGCTCTGCTCGGACCCCTATGAATTCGGCCAGATCGCCGCCGCCAATGCCTTAAGCGATGTCTTTGCAATGGGCGGAGTCGCCATAATGGCCTTGAACCTGGTGATGTTTCCCTCCAGCCGGATCGATATCCAGGTCCTGGAAGAGATCCTCAGAGGAGGCGCCGATAAGGTGGCGGAGGCGGGAGCGGTCCTGGCCGGCGGACATACCATTGACGACTACCCCCCCAAATACGGCCTGGCGGTGACCGGCATCGTCCACCCGGATCGGATCATCACCAACTGCGCCGCCCTGCCGGGAGACCTCCTGGTCCTGGCCAAGCCCATCGGCACCGGGGCGATCGTGGCCGGACAACGCCTGGGCGAGGTGTCGCAGGAAGACTACCAGGCGGCGCTCGACGGGATGAAACTGCTGAACAGCCGTGGGGCCGAGGTCATGCGCGCCCATGGCATCCGCTGCGCCACCGACATCACCGGCTTCGGTCTCCTCGGGCATATCTATGAGATGGCCTCCGGCAGTGATGTGCACATCCGGATCAGAAGCACGGCCGTCCCCCTGCTTGCCGGGGCCTATGCCCTGGTGGACATGGGCTGTATCCCCGGCGCCTCGTTCAGGAACCTGCGTTATATCGACCCTTACGTCCGGTTCGCGGAGGGACTGGACTATAATCTGAAGATGCTGCTGGTGGACGCGCAGACCTCGGGCGGACTTTTACTTTCCTGCCCCAGGGACCTGGCGGAGGCCATCGCCCGGGACCTGCGGGACTGCGGCTATCCGGCGACCGCTATAATCGGCGCAGTCGAGAAAAAGGTCGACGGACAACCGGCGGTCATGGTGGAATAGCCGCATCCCTGCTCCGCGGGGTCACCTGTTGCCGTCTTCCGCCATCTCGTCAAATCGGCAGGCGAGCGTCAGTGACTCCCCGTCAAAGGAGGTCTTGACCTTATAGGGCAGGGTCTTGAACAGGCTGATCATGCCCTTGTTCCGGGGGGAGGTGTAGGCCAGCAGACCCGAGATGCCGTTATCACGGGCGGCGCGGGCCAGTTTACGCATCAACAATGAGCCGATGCCCTTGCCCTGATAATCGCCGGCGATGGAGAAGGCCACCTCGGCCATGTTGCAGTCAACCAGCAGCAGATACTCACCGACGCCGACCACCCGGCCGAAGCCGAACTCTCCCACCACCGCCACCAGGGTCAGATCCTTGATATAGTCCACCTGGGAGGCAGGTTCCACATCGCTGCGGCCGAAGCTTGCCTTGTCATGGAAGAAGCGGCGCTGCACATCGCTCTGCTCCAGATTGTAATAATGCTCCTGAATCCTGCGTTCGTCCACCGGCTTGGACGGACGGATGGTGATCTCTTCCCCGTCCCGGACGACGGTTTCCTCCAGATCCACCGGGTAAACCCCACGGATGGCGTCGCGCAGTTTGCGCTCCCGGCCGATGAGCCGGGCGTCTTTCGCCTCCTCGAACAATTGCTCACGGTGGTTGGGGTGGGCTATCTCGATGAGGGCCATGACCCGTTCCTGCAGG
>JAJYAX010000131.1 GCA_021779275.1 Deltaproteobacteria bacterium
ACTGTCATGGGCAGCTATCGCTGGTCCACTGAATCAGTGGCCAGAGATAGGCTGCTCTTGAAGTACTTGGGAGTGGATACCAAATAGTGTACGCTTTATCCGACTTTTAGGGTAGTAAGACGGAGATGGACACGATGATGCAGGCCTTACAGAAGAAATCCGGGGGTCCTCCCCCTCCGCCTCCAAATATGATCACGGAAACCGGTTCGGATACCTCCAATGGAGCCAGCTCACAACAGACAACGGATACCTCCCAGACCATTTCCAATACCGACCAGTTATCCCTTCTCCGTCAACTCTTGGACCAATACACAACCAATCTCTCAACCGATTCTTCCAAAAACTTAACCTCCTATATGTAAACGCATAAGGTTCCCCCAGCCGGTCAGAGCCTTTCTCCTGTTCCTTGACTCTGACCGGCTATTCTCTGTCGGGATATACACACTGAACCTCAACCAATGGAGTTTACCAGGCAAAGCCTCTGAAAATCGATTTTCGCCCCATGTTGACATTCCTACTGAATCTTTGCACTGAGGTTCTCGGAAAATGTCCCCGCAAAAAACGTACAGGACCCTGGAGGAATGGAACAGACTCGCAGACCACGTCCGGGTGATTTTATCCCGGCTGCTTCGATAGTGCCTCAAAACCGGATATAACATCAAAGAGTTCCTCGTCGATAGAACTCTGCCGCAGGCGGTTGAACCTTCCATCCAGATCCTCAAGCAATTCTTCAATATTTTTTTCGGCCCTCTGCATCGCCGCCAACCGGCTCGCATTTTCACTGGCCAGGGATTCGGCGCAGGCCCGGTAGAGGGAGACGAAAAGATATTCGCGGATCAGCGCCCGCAGGGTTGTCGCCCGTCTCCCAAAAACCTCGGGAACCTGTCTGGTCGGCCAGGGAAAAGCGACCAGACCCCGTCTCCAGGCGCCATCGAGAGGCAGGAGACGCCGGCTGACCGGTGCATACACCACCTCTGGTAGAGGACGGTTATAAAAAAGGTGGAGTTCACCTCCATCGTTGTTTTTACGGAGAGTCTCGGTCTCAATAAGGATCTGGCCGACCAGAGGAGTAATGCCCTTAATGGAATTCGGCACGGAGAAAAGTCCCTGCACGGACAGGCCTTCGTCTTTAAGACGCGAATAAACACACTCGCCAACGGCCCAGACATTGAGAGCGCCGGGCAATGAGCTCAGGGTCTTCAACGCAAAATCAACCACTGCTTCATTAAACTGACCAACGAGACCATGATCTGAACCGAAAACAACAGCCCCTCTCTTGTCTGTATCCTTGCATTCTTTTCCGTATTCGTCTGCCGACGCCGGTTTATGTTCACGCAGACAGATACTTAAACCCAGTTCAGCGGTGAGCGCGTAATCCGCCAATGCGGACACTGATTTTTCATACTGGACTATGCTCGATGCCGCCAGGACCTTCATGGTGCGAACGACAGACTGCAGGTCTCTGGCCCCCGCTCTCATCCGAAGAAGACCGGCAAGGGCGCCGCTCATGGGTTCTCCTGCGGTGCTGAAGCGGATGGGGGCATTTGTTCAGCCCCGGGCTGGAATCGGATGAGCGCTTGCCGGGCGATGGCTATGATCCCGGCACGATCCTCATCGCTCAATTTCTCGGCTGCAAAGAGGCGCTCGCATATCTCCAGAGGGATATCCGCGGCGGCCCTGTGCAAAGAATGTTCAGCCTTTATCATCAGGTCGAGAGGCACATGATCGAAGAGTTCAGCCGTCACCGCCAGCAGAACCATGATCTGGGCCGGTACCGGCACGGGAGAGAGTTCAGGTTGTTTCAGACAGGCGCGTATCCGCCGTCCATGCTCGATGACCCTACGGGTATCCTCATCCAGTCTGGCACCGAACCGGGCAAAGGTCTCCAGCTCTTCAAATTGAGCGTAGGCCAGCTTAAGGTCACCGGCCACTGCCCGGTACACCGCCAGTTGCGCCATGCCGCCGACACGTGACACCGACTTGCCGACATCGACCGCAGGCAGGACGCCCAGTTCAAAAAGCGACGGCGACAGATAGATCTGCCCGTCGGTGATGGAGATCAGATTGGTGGGAATGTAGGCGGAAATATTCTGGGCCTCGGTTTCAATGATGGGCAGGGCCGTCAGGGAGCCGCCCCCGAGTTCCTCCCGCAGATGGGTCGCACGTTCCAGCAACCGTGAGTGGATATAAAAAATATCGCCGGGAAATGCCTCGCGGCCCGGCGGACGGCGCAGAAGAAGAGAGAGTTCACGGTAGGCGCGGGCATGGTGGGTGAGGTCATCATAGACGATCAGCACATCCCGGCCCGCTTCCATGAAATACTCGGCTATACTGGTTGCGGCGTAGGGGGCAATGTAGGCGAGGCCCGGCGGGTCGTTGCCCTCGCTCACGACCACCACGGTCGAAGACAGCGCGCCCTTTTCCCTGAGGACCGCCACGGTCCTGGCCACGCTGGACGCCCGTTGACCAATGGCGCAATAGACACACAGGACCCCGGATTCATGCTGATTGAGGATGGTATCTATTGCAATGGCCGTCTTGCCCGTCTGACGGTCGCCCAGGATCAGCTCACGCTGCCCGCGGCCGACGGGGATGAGCGCATCGACAACCTTGATGCCTGTCTGCAGAGGTTTGAGAACAGGGGCGCGGTCCATGATCGGTGCAGACGGCCGCTCGATGGCCAGGCGTTTGCGGCAAGTTATTGGGCCGTTTTCATCTATAGGCTGTCCCAGAGGGTCGATGACTCGCCCCAGCAACTCCTCTCCGACCGCCACATCCATGACCCGGCCTGTCCGCAGGACCTTATCTCCCGCCTGGAGATGCCGGTAATCGCCCAGCAGCACGACGCCGATCTCGTTTTCATCCACATTAAAGGCGATGCCGGAGACCCCGCCCGGGAATTCCAGCAGCTCCTCGAAACCGGCTCCCGGCAGACCCGCCACCGTGGCTATGCCCGTTGACACCGTCAGGACGGTCCCGGTTTCATGGACTGAAAGCCGGGGTGAAAACGACTCCCTGGCTGCAGTCATCCCGGCAAAAATCATGGCAAAAATATCCTGCAGGTCCTCGGATTCGCGGGGTGCGGCATCCGCCGCCTCCGGAGCTTTCGAGCGGAGAGAATGCATCTTTTGAGCAGGTGAAGACAGGCGCAATCTTCCCGGCTCCTGAGGGCTATCGGCTCTGTCCATCGGGTTCACTTTCCAGTCTTAGATCGTTTTGGACCTCCGGTCTTTTTTCGCCGGGATGCGACTCTTTTTGATCTTCAGCCGAAGATTCACCACAGAGAAGACTGCCAACATTTTTATCCAGGGAAAGAAGGTAGTCCGCAATACTCCAGCTCACCTCGTGCCCGTCCATACTCAATTCTATGCCGCTGATCAGATCAGGCGAGGTCTCAAACCGGAAATGACCGGCGGATCCAAAGACCTCCTGCGACATGAGTTGAATTGCCTGCCGCTGTTCCGCTGACAGGGGAAAGGTGCTGCGCACGAGAGCCGATACCGCAGAGGCCTTGAAGACTGCTTGAAGTTCCTTTTTCTTCTCTTCGTGCAAGGACCGGCATTGACGTATAAAAACAGCGACGATTTGTTCCTCGAGATTCACAGAAGCGAGATCCCTCAGGGTCTTCCGTGCTATGGCAAACACCTCGTCCCGGGTTCGACGAGCGATCTCTCCCTTCAGGTTTTTGTAATCACTTCTCAAAGAGTCCATCTGCCTGGTTCGCAGGCCTTCCGCCTCCTTGCGGACATCATCAAGGAGCCTTTGCCGTTCAGCCCTGGCGGAAAGCGTTGCCTCGCCCAGAAGAGACGCGCGCTGATGATCGAACTCCTGATTTTTATCTCTCAATTCAGCACGTTCCCGTTGGGCCAGATCCTTCTGGGCGGAGGCGTCGGCAAGCTCGGATGCAATCCGCATCTCCCGGGCATCAATGGCATTCAGGATGGGAGCATAGAAGAAACGTTTCAGCAGCCATACCAATATGAGAAAATTAACCGCCTGGGCAACGACGGTAAACCAATCGATAAGCATGGATCATTTTCCTCCAACCTGGGCGATGAGATGATTCCAGAAGGGGTTGGCAAAGATCAGAATCATCGAGACGACAAAGCAATAGATGGCGGTCGACTCGATCATCGCCAGGCCAACAAACAGGGTACGGGTGATGGTGTTGGAGGCGTCGGGCTGCTGGGCAAGCGAACTCAACGCGGTGGCGACGGCCCGCCCTTCACCCAGAGCAGGAGCGATGACCCCGACGGCTATCGTTATACCGGCGGTAAAAATTGATACCACTGCAACAATTGTCAGACTATCCATAGGTTCTCCTTAGTGCTCCGCTTGATGTTTCATTCTTTGGTCTCGGGTTGATTTCCGGATCTTGTGCCGCCCATGGCGGCGGCGATATAGACCGTGGCCAGGATACTGAAGATATAGGCCTGGACCATACCGGTCAGCAGACCGAGGGCTGTCATGACAATCGGGAAAAGGTAGGGCGTAATGGTGAGGAGTATCCCGACAATCATCTCGCCGCTCATCATATTGCCGAACAGACGGACCGCCAGGGCCAGAGTACGGGAGATCTCGCCGATAATATTAAAGGGCAGCATGATTACCGTCGGTTCCATATAGGACCTGCAATAGCCCTTCACCCCCTGGTCTTCGATGCCGAAAAGGGGTACGGCCACGAAGACGCAGATTGCCAGGGCCACCGTCGTCGACAGCGAGCTGGTCGGCGGTTTGAAACCCGGGATGATGGTGCCGAGACTCGCCATGGAGACGAACAGAAAGAGTGTGCCCAGAAAACCGAGATATTTCCGCGGCTCAGTCAGCCCCACCTCTTCAATCTGCTTTTCAATGGCGGTAACAACGACCTCCAGAAGGTTTTGCCAGCGGGAACGTTTCATCCCCGTGGACAGTCTCCTGGCAAGAAGCATCGAGCCGACTGTCAGCAAGAGCATCACGGCCCAGGTAAAGACAATGGTGGCGTTGAGTTTGAAGAATCCACCCTGCCAGAAGATAATGTCATCAGGACTAAGCTGCATGATCCGCCCCCCGCGCCGGGCTTTCCGGTTTCCAGGTCCGGCCGAGCCTCGTCACGATAGGACGGACGACAAGACAGCCGAGAAGACAGACCAGCAGCCTCTGCCAATTGTCGCCGGCAAGGGCATAGAGGCCGATGAGGGTAATGCTCGTCCGTAGCAGAAAGCTTGTGAAGAACCACAAGGCCGGATGGTGTGAACGCAGGCCCTTCTGCACCGTCAACCATAAACCGCCGAAAAAAACCATGCCAAGCCCCAGTCCTCCCAGGAAAGCCGGCAGAAGATTCATCATTTCATGCATCCTCCTGCTCCTCATGTATTTTCCTGTCTTCCTTCGCCACCCAATGCCAGGCATTCAGACAGCCCAGAATCAA
>JAJYAX010000132.1 GCA_021779275.1 Deltaproteobacteria bacterium
GCCGAAGTGGGAGGGCAGATCCTTACTTTTGGACAGGGGGAGAATGGCGGCGACTTCCACTATCCGGTCCCCCTGGATCACCGTGGCGCCGTCATGGACCGGGGTTCCATGCCAGAAGATACTCAGCAGCATCTCCCGGGAGAGCTTTCCCTGCCAGGGAATTCCACCGTGCACCACCGATTCGATGCCTTTTTTCAGCGGCAGAACAATCAGCCCGCCCAGTTTGTGGCGAGCCAATTCGTAGACGCTCTCGACAATGATCTCTATCGGGGTCTGCACCTGACGTTGGGGTATACCCCAAAAAAATGATTTGAGACTGCGGGTCTGCAGGACACCGGCGATCTCATTGCGGAAGACGATGATAATTATCAGGGCGGCGGCCGCAATAATGCCCTGCATGGCCCAGCTGGTGACGATCAGGCCCAGGCCCATCGCCATCCTCTCCAGGATCCAGAGCATGGCGATGGCAATGACCATCCGGATCACATTGGTACCCCTGAAGAGCACATAAAGCCGGAACAGAATATAGCTGTTGAGCAGGATATCGACGATGTCCTGCCAGCGCAGGCCGGCAAAAGACTGGATCAGCGTGTCCATAAATTAATCCGTTATACTGAATCGCAATGTGTACAGGAGCTTGTCATTTTCATCGGTGACATCAACCTGCCACGGCCCCTTGTCCGCGTCCCTGAGCTGCATACTGGAGTACGACGACCAGCGGGGCGGGTTGAGGGTAAACTGTTTTGCGGAAATCAGGCTCCCCCGGTGATACCATTTATGATGGATGACGGTTTGCTTCCTCACCGGGTCAAACTCGGTGAAACACGAGACCCGGCCCAGATCAATGGAAAAGACCACGGCCTGATTGAACGGGGCGAATTTCTGGATGGACTCGCACATGACGGCCTTGACCAGTCTCAATCCTGCTGGGGGAGCGGGGGCATCCTGACTCCACAGGACATCCGGAACGGCCAGCATAACAGCCAGGGCAAGGATGAAGCCTATTTTTCGGAATGTAATTTTCATGAACTTTTCACTCGCGGAATCACTCCAATTTTCGTGACGCTGATAAACAGGACGTTGTCCAGAGATTCCGACGGGGGCTGCCTCCTTTACGGGGAATAAAACACCACCCCTACGGATCCTGATCAATTACCGGCTGAAGATTCGGGCATTAAGGTAATCATTTTTATGGAAAGAGATAGACTTCCCGTTCATATTTAACCATTCTGTCTGCTGCATAGGTTCCGGCATGATCTGTAGGCCAATCCGCCAGCGGCTGTTTCCCGTCGATGTTTCAGGCTTTCTGAACAGACCATCCTTCTCCCGGCTCACTTTTTTTTCGGCGGCAGGATATCGGTGATCGAGCCGTCAACCATCTCGGAGGCAAAGGCAAAGGTCTCCGACAAGGTCGGATGAGCGTGGATAGTTTTGCTGATAACCCCTGCATCGGCGCCCATCTCCAGGGCGAGGACCGCCTCGTGTATCAACTCTCCTGCATGGGCGCCGCAGATGCCCGCCCCGATAATCCTGCCTGTTTTCCGGTCAAAGAGGACCTTGGTGGCGCCGATGGCCGCGCCCACACTCAGGGCCCGGCCGCTGGCCCCCCAGGAGAATTTACCCTTTTCATAGTCTATCCCCTTGTCTTTGGCCTCTTTTTCCGTGAGGCCCATCCAGGCGATTTCAGGATCGGTATAGGCAACCGACGGGATAGCCAGAGGGGCGAAGGAGGACGCCCGCCCGGCAATCACCTCTGCCGCCACCTTGCCCTGATGCGTTGCCTTGTGCGCCAGCATGGGCTCGCCTATCACATCCCCGATGGCAAAAATATGCGGAACTGCGGTCTGCAGCCTTTCGTTCACCGCAATGAAGCCGCGTTCCGAAGGAGAGAGGCCTATATTTTCCAGGCCGATGCCTGCACTGTTGGGCCCACGGCCGACCGCGACGAGCACGGCATCGTATTGCCCTGTTTCGCTTCCTCCGGAACCGGAAAAGCTGACCTCCACACTGCTTTTTTGAGCCTTTATGCCGGTGACCCTGGCGCCGGTATGAATCCTATACTTTTTTTTAAGCCTCAGAAACAGCGGCTGGACAAGGTCTTTATCCGCAGGAGGGATAAGGTGGTCCAGCATCTCGACAATGGTAATTTCCGAGCCGAAGGCGCTATAGACCTGAGCCATCTCCAGACCGATAATGCCGCCGCCGATAATCATCAGCCGCCTCGGGATGGATTTCAGGGCAAGTGCGGCGGTGGAATCCCATATTCTCGGGTCATCCGGACTGCCCGGCAGCACGAAGGGATGGGAGCCGGTGGCGATAATGGCGTTTTTAAAGGTAACAATCCCGGCCCCGTCAATTCCTGCAACCGCGAGGTTTGTTGTATCCTTGAAGACCCCGGCGCCCGTCACCCTGACAATCCTGCGGGCCTTGCAGAGTCCGTCTAGGCCCGCGGCCAGTTGTTTCATGATGCTGTCTTTTTTGGCCCTGACCGTGTCCAGATCGATTTTCGGTT
Organism: Deltaproteobacteria bacterium; assembly: GCA_021779275.1. GTDB lineage: Bacteria > Desulfobacterota > Desulfobulbia > Desulfobulbales > Desulfocapsaceae > CAIUQR01. Next base: position 2,513 of record JAJYAX010000132.1, read on the forward strand.
CAGCAAAGATGACACCGAACTCCGCCCCGCTTTCGGCGTCCGCGATAAGCGAAGCGCAGTGCAGTAAGGTCTTGGAGGGAATGCAGCCGGCATTCAGGCAGACGCCCCCCAGCCTGTCGTATTTTTCAACGAGGCAGACCGAAAGACCGAGATCCGCCGCCCTGAACGCTGCGGTATAACCACCGGGTCCGCCGCCCAGGACAGCCACATCCACGGAAAGGTCCTGTTTCATAATTTTCAGCTCCTGCATTTACAGTAAAGACCGCTGCAATTTCACGCATGATTTCTTTCTCAGCAGAGATATCCTTTGCCCCTTTCACTATATCATGCAGGAATGGTTATTAAAAATATTTTTCTTTTTTCATTTGACTTAAACGTAAAGGTAAGATATAAAGAAAAGAAAGGCTCTGCTAGTTAACGTGAACGTTAAAGTGAAGGACAAGATCCGCTTTTTCTGAAGGGAGATCAGGAATCATGAGCAACCTGTCGTATCGGTCAATTCCAGCGATGTTGAAAGAGAACGCCCGCATCTACAGTGAGCGAACGGCCATCAGTTATAAACGGGGCGACACCTTTCTTTCTCTTACGTATGCCCAGTTTTATCAACGGGTGTTGATGCTGGCGCGCGGTCTGCTCAAGGCAGGTGTTCAACCGGGCGACCGGGTTGCCGTCTTTTCCGAAAATCGCCTCGGCTGGGCTATCTCGGATTTCGGCATCCAGTGCATTCGGGGCGTGACGGTGCCGATCTACGCCACCAATACCGGGGAGCAGGCAGCCTATGTCCTGAACCACAGCGGCGCCAAGATCGTCTTTGTCTCCACAAAGAGCCAGTATGAAAAGCTCCTGGCGGTCCGCGACCAGATTCCCGGCGTCGAAATGGTCATCTCCTATGAACGGTTTCTCGGAGACCGCAGTTTCCCGGTCTTCACCCAGCATCAGCTCTCAGAGATATCCTATCCGTTGAAGGAAGACGAAAAACAGCAGATCGAGGCCTTGATCGATCAGGTAACTCCCGATGATCTGATCACCATTATCTATACCTCGGGCACCACAGGGGTGCCGAAGGGAGTGATGCTGACCCAGGAGAATATAATTTTCGACACTGAGGCCGGCATGAAAAAGATGGAGAAGACCGACAGGATCGAGACCTTCTTGAGCTTCCTGCCGCTGAGCCATGTCCTGGAGCGGACGGGCGGTTATTACGCGGCCCTGATCAAAGGAAATCATATCGCCTTTGCCGAAAATGTCCAAAAGGTCATGGAAAACATGATCGAGATCAGACCGACCGTGATGGTCAGCGTCCCCCGTCTCTTCGAGAAGATTTACTCGCGTATCCATGAAAATGTCCATCAGATGAGCTCCTTCAGGCAGACCCTGTTTCATAAGGCCGTGGAGGTGGGGCGAAGATATGTGAACCGGAAATATGTCGAGAAAAAACCCGTCGGTCTCCTGGGGCTGCAATATGCCTTCTTTGATCGTCTGGTCTTCAGCAAGGTGCGGGAGAGATTCGGCGGCAGACTGCGGTATTTTATCTGCGGCGGCGCGCCTCTTGACAAGACCATCAACGAATTCATGTGGACTATCGGCCTGCCGATCTACACCGGCTACGGACTCACGGAAACCAGCCCGGCCGTCTGCCTGACCAGCTTCGACGAGGTTCGCTTCGACTCCGTCGGCAAGGCCTTCGAACAGACGCAATTCAAGCTGGCCCCGGACGGCGAGCTGATGATCAAGGGTCCCCAGGTCATGAAGGGCTATTATCATAACCAGAAGGCAACGGATGAGACCTTTGAAAGCGGCTGGCTGTTGACTGGCGATATCGCCAGGATCGACGAGGAGGGTTTTGTCTATATCATTGACCGCAAAAAAGAGCTCATCGTCACCGCCGGCGGCAAGAATATCGCACCGCAGCCGCTGGAAAACGAACTGCGTCTGGACAAATTCATCTCGCAGGCCATGGTCTTCGGGGATTGCAAGCCCTATCTGGTGGCCCTTCTGACCCCGAATGTCGAGCGTCTGGTCGATATCGGACGCGAAGAGAAGCTTGACTATATCGACCTCGATGAGCTGGTCACCAACAGCCGGATCCAGGAGATCTACACTGAGAGGATCAAAGAGCTGAACAAGACGCTTCCGCCCTACGAGACGATCAAGAAATTCGTCCTTCTTCCCCGGGAATTCTCCATTGAGGGAGGCGAACTGACACCTACCCTGAAACTGAAACGGAAGAAAATATACAACATGTATCAGGACAAAATCGAACAACTCTATACACAAAACGGAAGTGGTCCCAACAACCACCCGAAATCCACAAATGGAGGGAAAAAATGAGGCCGATTAATCGAGTAGCTGTCCTTGGCGCCGGTGTGATGGGTGCGACAATCGCCGCCCATCTTGCCAACGCGGGCCTGGAAGTCCTCTTGCTCGATATGGTTCCACGCGAACCAAACGCGCAGGAGAGTGCAAAAGGATTGACCCTGGAAAGTCCGCTTGTCCGCAACCGTATCGCCAGGATGGGACTTGAGGGGCTGGCCAAAATGAAGCCGGCGCCTTTTCATCTGAACACCTACGCCGCCCAGATCCAGACCGGCAATTTCGATGACGATCTGGTCAAGTTGAAGGACTGCGACTGGATCATCGAGGTTATTATCGAACTCATGCCGGTCAAGAAGGGCTTGTTCCAGAAGATCGTCCCGCATCTGAAGCCCGGCGCGATCCTGTCCACAAACACCAGCGGTCTGTCGGTGAACGAGATGGCCGAGGCCTTGCCGGTCGAGGTCCGCCGAAATTTTCTGGTCACCCATTTCTTCAATCCCCCCCGCTATATGCGCCTGATGGAACTCGT
>JAJYAX010000133.1 GCA_021779275.1 Deltaproteobacteria bacterium
ATGGTGGTCAGATAATCTTTTTAAAATACCGCTTTGAGCGGTTCACTGTTTTGAAAGCCACCGGCTTTGCCGGTGGTTACTTACTTCTTCAGGCAGTTTTTCGTCAACAAATCCAACGACAGGAGGTACACCATGAAAGTTTCCCAGGCAATCGATTTCCATCTGCAGTATCAAAAGGCCAACTCTAAAAAAAAATACAGTCAAGACCTGTGAGTTTGTCCTCTCCCGTTTCAATGCTCAATTCGGCAAACGTGATCTGGCCAGCGTTTCTCAAGAGGAGGTCCTGGAATTTCTCCTTTCTATGACCCGGAACAACAAACAGGCCACAAAAAGAAACCTGTACTCGGTACTTGCTTCTTTCTACAATTTTAGCATCAATACTGGCCTGCCCGCCCTCACCAATCCCTGCAATACGGCGGTCATCAGAAAGATATTCAAACGCCCCCAGGCTATTCAGTGGAACATTGTCGACAAGGAAACCGTCGATGAGATCATCTTTCGGACCATGAACATCAGAAACAGGCTCATGCTGGAACTCATGGCCAGGGGAGGAATGAGGGTCGGTGAAGTTCTTAATCTCACACCGGCCGATATCCAGGAGAGAACTCTGGCCATCAAGAATCCAAAAAGTGGCCGGGTCGGAGAGGCGGTTTATGTTCCACGAAAAATATTGGTAAGGTTAACCGACTATGTAAAGGCTCATGAAATCGGCAACAGTGACCGAATTTTCCCCATTTCCTATGTTGCCGCTTGGTCCATGGTCAAGAAATCCGGAAATCTTGTCAAAATCGAGCTTCGTCCTCATGATCTGCGGCGGCATGCGGCAACGTATGCATCGAGATCCGGCACTCCGATAGAAATCGTCAGCAAAGTAATCCTACGACATGCTGATTTATCAACGACTCAGAGATATCTTGGCAAAGTGAACGATTCTGAAGCTATCAGATGGATAGAGACTCTCTACGGGTAGGTCGACCTGAAGGGGCAGGAAAAACACCTCGCCCCTTCATGAGATAGTAGACATATCAAGTTGAAGAGGTTAACAAATTGTTTAAGATATAGACTGGCAATCTCAACAGAAGAAGCCTGGAGAAAAAACAGGAATAAGGTCAAGTTACCAAGGTTACACATGATTTAACCTTGTCATTGCAAATCTTGTAGATTTGCAATCAATTTCAAATCCATTTTCTACTCTTCCTTTTGGCCCATCTTTGAGCATTATTATTCGTAGCTTTTATCCTGAATTCCCGGAAGAGTATAACGAGGAAGCATAAATAACTCGCTGATTATGATGGAAGAAAGCGCGATTTCTCTTGCAATTTTCATCGTTACAATATATACTGTTGTAACGAGATCAGGAGGAATAATCCATGGCGGCCATCGTCTATCAGACCAACAAAAAAACTGGGATAACCTACGCCTACGAGTCTGTTTCCTATTGGGACAGAGAGAAACAACAGTCCCGGGCGAAGCGAAAGTGCATCGGACGCGTGGATCCCGATACACAAGGAATCATTCCGACCAGAAAGAGAAAGGTACCTGCGGTTGGGGAGAAAGCAAAACGGGGGCCGGTCCCGGCTGTCTGGCCGGCCCGTAAATTTTACGGATCAACCTATCTTCTTGATCGTATCGCAGAGGCTACGGGAATAACAAACGATCTAAAGAAGTGTTTTCCCGGCAGCTTCCGGCAGATTCTTTCACTTGCCTATTACCTGATCCTTGAAGACAAGAACCCCTTAAGTCGTTTTCCCCATTGGGCGGCATTGCATCGACACCCATACGGTGACGTCATCTCATCGCAGAGAAGCAGCGAGCTTTTTGCCTCCATTACAGAAGAAGCCAGGCAGCGTTTCTTCAAGCTGCAGGGAAAACGCCGGGCAGAGAAGGAATACCTGTCCTATGACAGCACGTCCGTTTCCAGCTATTCAAAATGCCTCAGGCAAGTCCGCTACGACAAGAACAAAGATCATGAACATCTGCCGCAGATCAATCTGAATCTGCTTTTCGGCCAGCAATCCCGTCTGCCTTTTTATTACCGGAAATTGCCGGGGAACATTCCGGACGTTAAAACCCTGAGGAAACTGGTGGCGGACATGAACACGCTTGGCTATGAGAAAATAAAAGTGGTATTGGACCGAGGCTTTTTCAGTGCGGCCAATATCAACGATCTCTACAGGCAGCATATGAAGTTTCTGATTGGCGGCAAGATGTCTTTGAAGCTTGTGAAGACGCATCTGGACACAGTACGGGACACCATGCGCAACTGGACGAATTATAATCAGGCCTATCAGCTCTATACCTATTCTCTGCCGATCACCTGGAACTATACCCAGGATCGACCTTATAAAGGAGATACGGTCAATGCAGATCGCCGAATGTATCTCCATCTGTATTTTTCCCCGGACCGGGCTCTGGAGGAAGAAAAATCCTTTAACAACCGGTTGTCCCAGTGGCGGAATGAACTCGAAAGCGGACAGCGCCATCCGGAGCATGAGAACCACTATGGCAAATATTTTGAGGTAAAAAGCACACCGGTCCGAGGCATACAGGTTGTCGCCAAAGAAGAGGCGATTGCCGAGGCAAAGTGTTCCTATGGATTCTTCGCCCTTTTGAGCAACGACATCAAAAATGCGACGGAGGCTTTGGAAATTTATCGAAACAAGGACGTGGTGGAAAAGGCCTTTGAGAATCTGAAAGAGCGGCTGAATCTGCGCAGGATGGCCGTTTCATCGGAACAGAGTCTGGATGGCAAGCTTTTTGTCCAGTTTATCGCCCTTATCTTCTTATCCTTCATCACAAGGAAAATGCAGAAGAAAAACCTGTTTAAAGACTACACATTGCAGGCAATCCTGGACGAGTTGGACGTTATCGAGTGTTTTGAAGTGCCGGGAAAACAACTTCAGGTTGGCGAAATGACGATGCGGCAGATGGACCTCTATGACAAGCTGGAAGTCAATCCGCCCGCCTCGTTACATTGATTCGGGAATTCAGGTTTTATATACATAAAGGCTTGTTCAATTTGACGGACCTATTCCTATCAGCAAAGCATATAACAATGAAAAATTTCTCTCCAGGGGGATCAGTCGGCATTATGGTAAAATTAGAGTGGAGAGTAAGTACAAGGGGCTGTGTCAAGTTTGCTGCTATGGTCAGGAAGTGTGAGGAGTGATTGTTAAATCTACGATTATAGAAAGTTTAGTATATCAATGAAATAAATATCCCACAAATCGTCGCTCCGTGCTATACTATTATGGTGGTATTTGACCATTTTTAATTTCAAAAATCTCCAAGAGGTCACTACTCTTTCATTCTTCTCTGAATAAGCACTCCACGTAGGCAATCTCGCAGAGAAAAGAATTTTGTTGCCGTCAATGTGGCTTTAGGTTCGCGGTTCGTACGGTGTAATCCGCTGATCGTTTCCAATCCCTCTGGTTGTACGTTTCTCTCCCTCTCTGTAAGTTCCACGGGAGGGCTCCACACTGTTCTTCTCCGAATCCTTCCGTCAGGTGAAATCCTTCACAATGGCTGGAAACCTGGAAAACGCAGTCAAAAAAGGACATAATGTGGGTCAAGCCATTCGCCAAGCCGTTCTTGTTGGCTATTTTGCAACAAAAGATGAGGCTCAACGCGCCATTCGGGAACTGGCGCAACGAGGCTTCAGACGCAGCGCCCTGATTCATAAGGGGACGGAAGGGGATGTTCATTGCACGGATCCCTTTCTTCGGCGCCGGGCACTCCGGTTGACCCTCGCCGCCATTCTGTCCGGAGGGGGCGGCGGGCTTGCATCTTTGTTGCTCCACGGGCCGCTGTCTTTCTGGAATATCCCCTCCGCTCTGCTGCTGGCCCTGGTCTGTGCCGGCATCGGCGGTCTGACCGCCTCGGCCTGGTTTCGACGCTCCGGATTCGGTGTCGAGCAGGGGGGGATACGGGATCATGCCCGTTGGCTCATGCCCGATGAATTCGCCCTGATCCTCCAGGCGCCCCTCGATTCTCTCCAGTATCCTATGGCCCTGTTGCGGGAAGGCGGCGATATCCATCCGGCCTTGTTCGTTATTCATCCTAGGCATGAACGGCGGGCGGAGGCCAGGGTCCCCGCAGTCAAGCTCTCCCCGGCCCAGATCCTGGAGCATTCCCGGCGTCATGCCGTGGAACAGCAGGTTGATTCCAGCCCGCAGCATACGGTCGAGCTGCTCAATCGTCTCCGGCAGTCCCGCAGGTGGATCCGTCGGGTCTGCGCCGATCTCACCGCGGCAAGCCGCCTGGAACAGAAGGCGACGGCCGCCGCCGACTGGATATTGGACAACGAATATATCCTGGAAGGCAACATCCGGGATGTCCTTGTAAACCTTCCGGCGCGTTTTTATAAACAGCTGCCCATCCTGGCATCCGACCCGTACCGGGGCCTGCCGTGCATCTATGGCATGGCCAAAAACCTCGTCTCCCATTCGGAACTGCGCCTGGACCGGGAGAATATCCTGGCCTTTACCGAGGCCTATCAATCCGTGCGGACGCTGACCATCGGCGAACTCTGGGCTCTTCCTCAGATGATGCGCATCGCGCTTATCGAGAGCATACAGAGTTTGGCTGTCACCGCCCTGGACGACCTGGGCGAACGCCAGCTGGCCGACCTCTGGGCAAACCGGCTGATCACCGCCAACCGCCGCGATTCCAACCAGCTTTTTGCGATCCTGGCCGAACTTGCAAAGGCTGAGCCCCGCCCCAGCCCCTACTTCGGTATGCAGTTGATCGGTCTGCTCTACGATGAGGCCGCCGCCCTGGCGCCGGTCCAGAGCTGGCTTGAGCGTACCCTCAAGACCCCCCTGCAAGACCTCAACTCTCGCGAACTGAACCGGCAGACCGCAGATCAGCTTGCCTGCGGCAACGCCATTACCAGCCTGCGCGCCCTGGCCCTGCTGGATTGGCGGGAGATCTTCGAAAAGCTTAGCCGGGTGGAGCAGGTCTTGCGCCATGATCCTTCCGGAATCTACCCCGGGATGGATTTTGCCACCCGTGATCGCTGTCGCCGGGCGATTGAGGCCCTTGCCCGCGCCAGCACTTTGACCGAGGAACAGATTGCGGAGCGCGTCATCACGCTGGCGGTCCGGGCGGGGCGTGAGACAGTGGCTGACGAACGGCGCAGCCACGTCGGCAGCTGGCTGGCCGGAGAGGGAAGGGCGGAGCTTGTCCGGGAGCTTTCCTGCCGGGAGGCGCTCCGTTATCGGAGTCTGGCCTGGGTCTACGGCCACAACGCCGCCGTCTATTTTGCCGGTATCGGCGGTTTCTCTGTCCTCTTCCTGTCTCTGATCACAGGCCTTGTCCTTGTACCCGATATCGGC
>JAJYAX010000134.1 GCA_021779275.1 Deltaproteobacteria bacterium
CCCCTGTCCTCCAAGATCGAACAGGTGAACAGAATAGCCGAAGATATCCAGAAACGCCTCTCATCCGCAGAAATGTCGGCCTTTGGTTTTCTTGTAGTCGACGGACTCTCCATGAAGGAGGAGACGTTGATTTCAGCATTGTATATGTCGCTTGGTGATATTCCAATTGTCGGGGGGTCGGCAGGCGACAGCCTGAAATTCAAAAAGACCTTTGTCTATTTCGATGGACAGTTGCTGCAGGATGCGGCGGTCTTCAGCCTGTTTCTGACCACCCTGCCCTTTCACATCTTCAAACATCAGCATTTTCAGCCGACCGCAACCAGACTCGTTGTCACTGCCGCTGACCCCGGCCAACGTCTGGTCCGGGAGATCAATGGCGAACCGGCGGTTGCGGCCTATGCCGAACTGGTGGGGAAAACCGTCGACAAACTGAACGCAGCGGTGTTTTCTCAAAACCCTCTGATGCTCCGAATCGGTGATGATTACTATGTGCGATCAATCTCCAATGTCGAGCCGGATGGGAGTCTGCGGTTCTTTTGCGCGATTGATACAGGACTTGTCCTCACCATAGGCAAGGGAATCTCCGCCCTTGAGGTGCTGGATCATGACCTGCAGAAAATGAAGCAGGATGTGGGTGATCCGCAGATCATCATCGGATGCGACTGCATTTTGAGACGGCTTGAAATGGAACAGCATGGCATCGACGACAGCATCGGACAGGTGATGGCCAAAAACAAGGTTGTAGGTTTCAGCACCTATGGTGAACAATTTAATTCCGTGCATGTGAACCAGACCTTTACCGGGATAATAATTGCGGGCTGATACATGATTCAACAAGACGATAAGGCAACCATTGTAAAACTTAGAGCCAAGTTGACGGCCCAGCAGAAGACCATTGACGCACTGATGAACGCCGCAGAGGAGCGCACAACGGCAGGTATATCACCGACGGAGTTGCTGGCGCACAATCTCAATTTAGAGCGGGTCGTTCAACAAAAAACCGAGTCCCTGAAAAAACAGGGAGAGGAACTGAGACAGGCCCTGCTGAATCTGCAGCTTACCCAGGCACGATTACTTCAGGCCCAGAAACTTGAATCCGTAGGCCAGCTTGCCGCTGGAATCGCCCATGAAATCAACACGCCGATGCAGTTTATCGGCACCAATATGGAATTTCTGGAAGAGGCAAGCCGGGGAATGTCACTGATAACACAATCGCTTCAGAAAATATTGGCTACGATCCCGGAGATGATGGCCCAGGAGCTGCAAGCTATCCTCGATGAGGCCGACTGGGAGTATCTGATGCAAGAGGTGCCTTTAGCGATCAAACAATCGAAAAACGGCATCTCCCGGGTCACCTCCATCGTGCAGGCCATGAAAGAATTCTCCCACCCTTCCTCTAAGGAAAAAGAGAATGTCGTGGTCAATAAAGTTATTGAAACAACCGTTCTTATTGCCCGCAATGAATGGAAATATGTAGCAAATTTAACAACCGACCTGGCTGGTGACCTGCCGCCTGTACCGTGCCATATCGATGAACTGGGACAGGTCATTCTCAACCTGCTGATTAATGCCGCCCACGCCATAGGGGAAAAACTTGGTCAGAATCCCGCCGGTGATAAGGGGGAAATCCATATCTCCACCAAGGTGGTGCATTCCTTTGTGGAGATTCGTATACGGGATACGGGTTCCGGCATACCGGTTGAGATCCGTGGTCGGATCTTTGATCCTTTTTTTACGACCAAGGGGGTGGGGCGGGGGACGGGTCAGGGATTGACGATCTCTCACGATGTGATAACGGAGAAACATGATGGAACACTGACCTTCGAGACGGAAGAAGGCGTGGGAACCACCTTTATTATTCACCTGCCCCTGGCGGTCTGACGCGCTTCCTCCGACGCGCGCCGACATCCCGGCGTTGATACAATCTCTCCGCCGCTCCGCCGCCTACAGGCTGAAGGATTGCGCCTGGGCAACCTCGATCGCCAGCTGGGAGCGGGCATCGGCATCCTTCAACAGGCCTCTCTCCTCGCACCAGGAAGGGAAGGTCAGGGGATCGATAAACACCTTTATCACCTGATCCCCCGCCCCTTCCACCTCCACCTTTTTCTCCTCGGCGCGGGTCAGCCAATCCTCATAGGTCAGCGGTAACAAATCGGCATCATCAAACAGCCTGAGCAACTCGTTGTAATGCTCTTTCGTATACCAGACCATGGCCTGCAGCGTCGCCGGTCCTGCAGCCCGCTCCTGTTTTCGTGCCTGCTTTTCCTTCAATTTAGCCACAGTCTTTCCGGACCCGGCCAATGATTTCATCTTTGCCATCATTCTCTCCCGATTTGAGTACCTTATATTCAGCTCAACTGGGCTGGAACCCACGAGCAAATTCTCCTCCAGAATACCTTCCCGAGAAGATCTGGCGTATAAAAATAATCATCGGCGGAATGATGTAAAGCAGGAGATCGATCACTGTTTAATCACTGTTTACTCACTGTTTATAGGCGACAAACCGTCCATCTTTGACGGTTATCATGGTAAAGGCATCAAGATCCAGGCCGCAATGATCGGTCGGCGAAAAATTAAATTCTCCGGCGGTCCCGAAATATCCCCTGGTGTTTTCAATTGCATCCCGGACCTTTTCCTTGTCGAGTCCGGCTTTTTCAATCGCCTTGGAGAGGATGGTCAGGGCATCGTAGGCATGTCCGCCAAAGGTGCTGACATCTTCCTTGAAACGCGACTCGTAGGCGGTTTTATAGTGCATCAGAAAATCCTTCTGCGCGCCGGGAGGCAGCGTGTCGGCAATAACAAGCCTGCTGGCCGGGAAAATGATGCCCTCCGCCGCAACCCCGGCCACCTGAACATATTTGATATTGGCAAAGCCATGGCTCTGGTAGAGGGGAATATCCCAGCCTGCCTGCCGGATATTTTTAGCAATGATCGACTGGGCCGGGACTATGGACCAGTTCACAACCGCCTGGAGATCGGCAATGGCCTTGATCTTGGCCACCAGGGCGCTGAGATCCGTGGCATCCTTGTCATAGACCTCGTCGGCCAGAATCCGGATGCCATACTCTGGCGCCAGTTTGGTCAGCTGCGCCTGGCCGGCGTTGCCGAATCCATCATTACCGGAAAGCACTGCGATTTTAGTTATATTGTTGTCATGCATGGTCTTAAAGATCTGCCGTACGGCCAGGCTGTCATTGGGCGCCGTCTTAAAGACATATTTTGCCACCGGATCGACGATGACCTCCGCCGAGGCGCAGGAGATCAGAATCGTCCCCGACTGCTCACACAGCTTTTTGATCTTCAACGTCTCACCACTGGTGGAGGGTCCGATAATGGCAAAGACCTTTTCCTCGTCAATCAGCTGCTTGGCAAAAGAGACAGCCTTTTCCGCGCTGGCTCCGCTGTCCTTATACACCAGGACAAGCTTGTTGCCTTTGATTCCGCCTGCGGCATTGATGCTCTCAGACAACAACTGCAGTGACCGGACCTCGGGTCCCCCGAGAAAGGATGCCGGACCGGTCTCAGCGAGAATGACTCCGATTTTGATCTCGGACGCCTGCGCCACGCCGGCATTAAACATCAGAAAAACGCCCAGCAGCCACAGACAAGTGGTTGATTTTTGAATCCACTTTTTCATTTCTCCTCCTTAAAGATGATAAAATTCGAACATTTCCGGCTGGTACTCTCCTGTAATCATACCACGCCGGTCTTTTATGTTTCCTGAAATGTCTGGATAAATCTGCGATCAATACGGTCCTTGATGCGGAAGGCCAGCCTTCCGGAAAAGGTAAGCGACCATTTGGACAGAATCCCCTGGCCGTCGCCCAGGTTATAGATGAGAAGGTAGGTTCCGCCCGGCAAAAATTTTTCCAGTGGACCGCCTTCGAGACCGGCCATCAGATTCCGGTACAAAACCGGATTTTGGCGCACCGCATAGACGCCTACCTTGTCCAGCGGTTCGGCCTCGAAATAAATGCAATCCCCCCCACCGAAGATATTGGGGTACGAGACGGACTGCAGATACTCGTTAACCCGCAATCCCCCGTCGGGGCCGGTCGGCAGGCCTGAGCTGGAAAAAATCCGCGATGGCCGGACTCCCACGGCCGGAAAAATTATATCGGCCTGATACTCCTGCCCATTCGCCAGAGAGAACCGGCCGGTTTCTATACGCCGCACATATCCGGTCTCATGGATTTCGACCCCTTTTCGCTCAAGTATCCTCCGGGCCAGACGGCGAACCCTCCCGGGTCTTCCGGATAGAAACTTCCGGCCGCCAAACAGCTGAATACGCGGCATGACAACCTGCCGCTCACGGCACAACTGATGGATATTGCCGGCAATCTCGATGGAGGAAGGGCCGCTGCCGATGACGGCAACGGTGATCCTGCCTGTTGCCGCAAGCGCCACTATTCTCTGCCGGGCGACCAGCAGCTCCTCAATAGGTTTGGCGGTAAAAATATCCCGACCGTCTCCCCGGATCATGTCCCGGGGAACGGAGGAGCCCGCATTGCAGGATAGAACATCGTAGGGGATTGCCTCCTCCGTCCCCTCCAGATGGACCAGCTGTTTGTCGGGATCGATCCTGGACGCATGGCCGAGGATGAATCGTCCGCCCTTGGACTCGACCAGCCTGCGGGTCGCAAAACGGATATCATCCGGCCGGTACGTCCCCCCCAGCATCCCCGGCCCCATGCCGCTGTAGTAATGGTATTCGGAAGGCTGTATGACGGTGACTCCGAAGCCTTTTTCAATAAAGGCATGCAGGTTGGCCAGAGTAACCATATGGGCATGGCCGCCGCCAATGAGAAGAAGCTGCTTTTTCATGCGAGATCCTGCTGTTGATCGATATACTGGCTTAACCTGGCGATGTGGCTGCGCTCTTCCCCGGCAATCCGCAGAAGGACCTTTCTGGAGTCTCCCCCCCTCTCCGCCGCCCGCACATAGAGATCGAGGGCCTGCGCCTCGATGGCCAGCGCCAGTCCCAGCACCTCGAGTTCCGAATCGAGATCGGTCTTGTAGAGCCGCAGATATTCCTCGGTTGTCAGTCCGCCTTCCATGGCCGGTTCGGCAATTTTTTCGGCAAAAGCAGAAACGGAAACGGATATTCCGGTAATTTCCGCATAGAGTTTGACCAGTTGCTCCTGATGCAGAAGTTCAATATCCGCCAACTTACCGAAAAGTGATTTTGTCGCCTCCCGGGAAACCTTCTTCTGCATGGAAAGATAAAAGTCTCTGAGCCCGGTTTCCAGACCAAAGCCTGTTATAATCGCCTCCTCGGAACTCGCCACCCCGGCAAAAAGGTGCAGGCCG
>JAJYAX010000135.1 GCA_021779275.1 Deltaproteobacteria bacterium
GCGCCAAGGAACTCCTGAAGCAGCGGAAGTTGAACCGGAAGACTCTGGTGGCGACGATCATGTCCAATATGGGACTGGAGCTGGCCATGGAGCGGATGGGCGGTCATATGGTCCGGACCGGCGTCGGCGACCGGTACGTGGTGGAGTGCATGCGGCGGGAGGGGTATTCGTTCGGCGGCGAACAATCCGGACATCTGATCTTTCTGGATCATATCACCACCGGCGACGGGATCCTGGCGGCCCTGCAGCTCCTGGCCATCATGAAGAAACGAGGTCAACCCCTCTCCGAGCTCGCCACCGTCATGGAGAGCTTTCCCCAGATCCTGAAAAACGTCCGCACCGCCGCCCGGATGAAGGTCGATGACATCCCGGGTTTTCCCGAGGCCATTAAAAAATGTGAGGAAAGGCTGGGCAAGAGCGGCCGGATCCTGGTCCGCCCTTCAGGCACCGAACCGGTGATCCGGGTGATGGTGGAAGGGCAGGATAAGGGGATGATCGATGAGATCGCCGATGAACTCTGCGCGCTGGTTATGGAGGCTGACCGGGGCTAAGGGACGGAAGAATCACCATTCCATCTGCAGGGTGTTGTCCAGGGCGTCAACCTTGGCCACCTTGACCTTGACCATGGTGTCGGGGGTGGGCTTTTTGCCGGTTTGGGCGGGCAGATCGACATCCAGCAGGATGTCGGTGAGCAGGAGACCCACGCGCCTCGGACCCGAATCGATCACCAGGGCGTCGAGATACTGTCCCTTGCGATCCTCCAGGTATTTCAGCAGCCAATAGCGGTGCCGCTGCTGCTTGGCGCCGTTGGCCCTGGCCAGGGTCCTGGTGATGACGGTGATGAAATCCTTGCACATCTCTTCGGAAAAACGGACGTTCTCGCGTCTGACTATCGAGTGAAGCTGGTGCTGCATGACCAGATCCAAGAGCCTTCTGATCGGAGAGGTGACCGTGGTGTATTGACTGACCCCGAGACCGCTGTGATCCTTGGCATGGGTCGTCAACTCTCCCCGGGCTATCTGTTTCCGTTGCCGGGTATTGAGGAAAAGATCGTCGTCGTCGCTGGTGATCAACCGCTGTTTCGGAGGACCCTGAGCCCTGAAGACGCCGGGGACCATCCTGTCCGCGACATAGCGGGCGGCCTCGCCGTTGGCCAGGATCATCATCTCGGAGACCAGGGTGCGGGCCGGTGTGTCCGAAGGGTTCAGGCTGACATGGACCTTCCCCGCTCCGTCGATGAAGATATTGACATCGGGGAAGGGCAGCAGAAGGGCTCCGGCCTCGACCCGTCTTTTTCGCAATTTTTTTCGCAACATATCGAAGATGCGCAGGTCCGGATCGGACTCCATCATCGCATCGGCCTCCTCATAGGTGAGGCGTCTGGCGACCCGGATCACCGACGGCGAAATACGCACCCGCAGGACCTCGGCCGCAGGCGACAGCAGGATCATGAAGCTGATGGTCGCCCGCAGCTCACCCTGAATCAGGCTGCAGATCCCCTGCGAGAGATGGCGGGGCAGCATCGGCACCTGGCCTTCGGGGAAGTAAATCGATGTCCCTCTCTCCATGGCCTCCTGGAAGAGGGGATCTCCCGGACGGACGTAATGGGCCACGTCGGATATATGAACACCAACCAGATAGTTTTCCCCCTCCTGCTGGATGGTCAGGGCATCGTCAAAATCCAGGGTGGTGGCGCCGTCTATGGTGATCGGGGCAAGGCCCGAATAATCAATCCGGGCGGGATCGGTAAGGAGACTCTCCACATTGCTCTGCAGAAGACCCTCCGCCTGCTGGCGCGCCGCCAGGCAAAAGCCGACGGGAAGTCCCTGCCGCAATAACGGAATATTCTCGTTCCTGTTCCAGATTCCGGCCTTGACCAGGAGATGATACGGATCGTGGGGGCGATGGAGTCCCGCCTCTTTCAGGATCTGGACGGCCATATCGGCATGCTCGGCCTCGTTGCCGAAGAGATAATAGTCTCTGATCATCTCCAGACATTCCCGGAAATCCTGGTCCGGAACCGTATCGACCTGGTCTGCGTCTTTCAGCCGCAGGAGGGACTGCACCCCGCTGGTGATCAGGCTGTGTTTCTTCTCTTCCTGTTCCCGCTGCAGGCGGAGCTGCTCGACCTGTTCCGGTGAATGCGCCCGGATCCTGCCCTCTTTGAACTTGAAATAGAGATGATCGGCGAAAACACAGCGCAGGAAGGCCGAGACCATATCATCATCGGCCTCTCCGGAGAAGACCAGTTCGGCCAGGAAGGAGGGTTCGAAGGCCGTTGAATTTTCTTCACAGGCCAGCTCCCATATCTCCTCCAGATCGATCATCCGCATCAGGGAGACGCGTTTTTCATTGGTGGCCTTCAGGGTGCGGATCAGGTCTTCCCGGTTCAGGGCCGTCGAGTAGGTGCTGCTGGAGCAGTGAACAATGCGGGAGAAGGGCAGGTTGACCTCCCTGCCGTTCTGGTTGAGAGAGCGGGTTCGCTTGTCCTGGCATTCGGTTACAAAGGCGCAGACGAATTTGCCGTTATCCAGATATTCTATTATCTTGCCAGATGTAACCATCGAACCGTTCAGTATGTATTGCCCCAAAAAGGAGTGTGGAGAGCCAGAGCTTATTGGTCGTATGTGGAGAATACCGTATGCGATACCCTCGGAGAATGGTATATTCAGGTATCCCGTCTCGGACGACACGCTCCGGGACACAACACAAGACATTCTACTATAGTGTGATTTTTTGATTTGAGCACTCTCAATAATGATGGAATTCAAGAAAATTTTCCCCTCTCTCCTATGAATCTGCTAGACACGCCGGTAAAATCCGGCATGGTGGCCATTGTCGGACCACCAAACGCCGGCAAATCGACCCTGATGAATGCGCTTCTGGGCCAGAAGATCTCCATTGTCACCCCCAAGCCCCAGACCACCCGTAACCGGATCCTCGGGGTGGTGAATGACCCGGCCTATCAGATTGTCCTGATCGACACTCCCGGATTGCATAAGGCCGATCAGCCCCTGAACCGGGAGATGGTGCGCATCGCCCTGGAGAGCATGACCGAAG
Source organism: Deltaproteobacteria bacterium (assembly GCA_021779275.1). GTDB lineage: Bacteria > Desulfobacterota > Desulfobulbia > Desulfobulbales > Desulfocapsaceae > CAIUQR01. The sequence continues at coordinate 3,061 of JAJYAX010000135.1, forward strand.
TGGATGCGGTCCTCTTTCTGCTCGATGTCTCGAATAGTGTGCCGGAAAAACTGAAGGAGGAAAAGGAAAAGGAACTCTCGGAATACATGGGCCAGATGCGGGCGCCGGCCCTCCTGGTCCTCAACAAGGTCGACCTGCTGGATAAGCAAAAGCTCCTGCCTCTGATCCGGATGTACTCCGGGATCTATCCCTTTAAGGCCGTCCTGCCCCTGTCCGCCCTGCACGCCGACGGCACGGACCGGCTGATTGCCGAGATCCTGGAGATTCTGCCGACGGGCCCCCGGTATTACCCGGAGGATAGCCCCACCGATGCCACCGAGAGGTTCCTGGCCTCCGAGATCATCAGAGAGAAGATCTTTCTGAAGATAGGCCAGGAAGTCCCCTATTCGGCGGCGGTCCTGATCGAGTCCTTCAAGGAAGATCCGGAGAAAGATATGGTGACCATCCATGCCGCCATCGTCCTGGAACGGACATCCCAGAAGGGGATCCTGATCGGCAAGGACGGCCGGACCCTGAAGAGCATCGGCGCCGCCGCCCGGAAGGATATCGAGGTTATGCTGGAGCGGAAGGTGATGCTCAAGCTCTGGGTCAAGGTGAAAAAGAACTGGTCGCAGGATGAGCGGTTCCTGAAGGAACTTGGGTATTTCTGATACCTATTCCGGAAATTTTTGGTTTTTGCGATAGACCATGCCGTTGAACCGGGCGATTATTCGGCCCTCCTCGTCGGTGACCAGGACATCATAGGCGCCCAGCCGTTTCGGCTCGCCCACCTCGCTTGCCGTGGCGTAGAGGACGCCCGTCGACTTTCCCTGGAGAAAGGAGATATTGACGTTGATGGCCAGGGCCAGCTGGCCGTGGCTGTTGGAGGCCACGGCGAAGGCCAGGTCGGCCAGCGTAAAGATCGCCCCGCCCTGCACGACGTTGGCGGCATTGAGGTGTCTGTCTTCGATGACCAGGCGGGCCTTGCAGTGGCCCGGGCCTGCCGAAAGTATTTCCACGCCGGTGAGGGCGGCGTAGCGGTCTGCTGCAAAAAGTTTTCTGGCGAGATTCGTATCCATGCTGTTTCCGTGGGTATTTTCCTTGCCGGTGTCCTGAAAACCCCTCACCGACGGTTCATTCCTTGTCTTCGTCTCATTGTCCTCTTGCCCCCGGCAGGCCCTGGAGGGTTATCCGGGTATGGAGACAGTTTGTAACATCTAGCAGATCACCGCCCGATTATCAACCCCCATGGTGTCTGGACGGGAGGGGGGCCTTTTGGTAAAAAATCCGTCCTCTTTTCCTGAAGAATACGGTATAAGAGACTGTGTTTCAGCACAGGAGTCTGTTCGAGGTTACTTATCAATCAAGGGAGGATGGTATGAAAAAGGTTCGAATTTCATGTTTTGTGTTCAGCGCGATAGTATGTATGATATGCAGTTCAATAAGTCTGGCGACAGAACCTCCGCCCGTTCCCAGTCCCACCTGCGTCGAGTGCCCCAGCGGCTATCACTGCGCCCATAATCCGGAGAGATGTGTTCGTGACTGAAAATAACAGGTAACCCACCAACTCTTCCGGTGGGTTACCTGACTTTCATCCCCGCGGATGCGGGGAACAGCCAGCGATCACCGAGGCTTTTCAGCGTCCACCCGGTTCATCCCCGCGGATGCGGGGAACAGCCCTCGGTGAGCATCACCTCGCTGATCCGCGTCGGTTCATCCCCGCGGATGCGGGGAACAGCCGGGAATTCTATTCCGCCCGGGCGGAGTCGCCGGTTCATCCCCGCGGATGCGGGGAACAGCAGGCCCGGATAGCCTCGGGCAGGGTATAAATCGGTTCATCCCCGCGGATGCGGGGAACAGGCCATCTCCAGCACCAGGGCGGCCTTATCCACCGGTTCATCCCCGCGGATGCGGGGAACAGTGGTAGGACTGGCGCAATTCGTCGTTTTGCCGCGGTTCATCCCCGCGGATGCGGGGAACAGCTGCGCCTGCACAGGCGTAATCGATCGATCGCCGGTTCATCCCCGCGGATGCGGGGAACAGTTTTTAAATTTGGTGATAGCGCCGTTCATGGCCGGTTCATCCCCGCGGATGCGGGGAACAGAGGGTTTTCCTGTCAGCAGCAATCTGGTCGGCCGGTTCATCCCCGCGGATGCGGGGAACAGTTATGAGTCGTTGTTTTCGACTCTCTCTGGAGCGGTTCATCCCCGCGGATGCGGGGAACAGTCCCGTACCCTTTTGGCCTGCCGAGCTTTTTACCG
>JAJYAX010000136.1 GCA_021779275.1 Deltaproteobacteria bacterium
ATATCACACACAAAAGGGCCAAATGGATTTTTTTTCTGTGTAGTTAAATAATTTAGAGCTCCTGGGTTCATTACCCAAACTACTGGCTGATTATTTTCATAATCAACTACATCGTTTATTGCAAAAAACAAGGCAAACGCTGCGCTTTCCGTCCAATCTAACAAGCGGGTGGGGACACCATAATGTTGCATAAAACTGTAGAACTCACTTGTTTTTTCAAGAAACCTCTCAGTAGTATAATTTCTATAAAGCGCCGTGAACATTGTTATGATACTAAGTTCCTTGTACTTACAGTATCTACCAGTGTCAGGATTAATAGTTGGTCGGAATATTTTTGGGAATAAAGGAAGATCTCGGCTTTGACCACGAAACCAGAGATCCGGTGTTATACTTTCATTAAGGTCAGCTTTCCATCGATAGATAATATCATCAATGATCGCTATATATTCAGAAAATGAACTTATTGGGTTATATTGTGACTTCGACTCATTCATTGTTTTTCTCAAAATTCAATTACATTATGTGTATAGGGGTAATAAAACCAGTTTTCTAATGGAAGAAAACCACTACAAAATGATCTCCACAAGTAATTTTTCATACTCAATATCTTCTCCACATAACCTGACCGGTAAATGTCAGATTATGTCGAAACTATTTCAAATGATTTCAAGGTTCATCCGCTACAATTATTTGTCGAAAAAAGTAAATTTTTAGCCTAAAAAATATGTGATCAATTCCCAGCCGCTGTTATTTACCTTCACGTATCAGACGGATAATTACCGGAAATTGATACCCCACTCCTGCCCAATTTGATGCCTTTCCGAAACAATCTACAGCTATCAGGTGTGAATCTCCGTTTTGTGTAGATGTTGCATACTTGTCGAACATCCTTATATCACCGAATATTTCTTTTTCTTCATCACTACCATACTTGCAGACTTCTGCCATTAACGACATGAGTTCTTCTTGTTTTGGTATTCTCCAGCCATCACCAACTCCCTTCGTTTCTGATACAGCCTGTCCAATAGGCACATGTTTGATAACTCCCTTACATTGATGCATTTGGGAATCCCATGTCTGACCGTAAATACACCTTTTCCATATCCTGTCTGTCTGGCGATCATAGACCTCACCCTCTGACAGAGAAAATCGATCTTTATGAATCGCACTTGAAGAGTTGCCCCTTGGATAAGGACCGGTTGTTTGGTCATTTATAATTGCGTCTGTGTGCTGACCTTGACGAACTAGACGTATAATTACAGGGTGTTGTTTACGTAACCCGAACACATTACCACGTATTCCGAAACAATCGCCGGCCCAAACAGCTGCATCTCCAAGCTGATTTGATGTTGCATACGAATCGCGGGTTTTAACCTCCGGAAATATATCGTGGTCTTTTGGATCTTTGAAAGTACAAGCCACCTCTAAAAACGATATCAATTCATCTTTATCCGGCAATCTCCAGCCGTCGTCTTTGCTATCAAAATTTAAAGACACCTGGCCGATAGGCAGAAATTTTGTGATTCCTGCGCACCATTTATTATCGGCATCCCATGTTTGTCCGTAATTGCACCTCTTCCATGTTCTGTCTGTCTGGCGATCATAGACTTCATCCCCTGCGACAACGAACCGATCTTTTTGAATCCGGTCTTGAGATGATTTTTGAGATCCGATTCTTCTCTCCTTGAAAAAAGTATCGCTTCCGTCATAGAAAAACGGCTCGCATTTGCTCTTCTCCGGATGGTCACTATAACTAGTACATTCAAAACCGGTTCCAGGGCATGTCGATTTAATTTTACCGGCGACGGCATTCCACTCTTGCCCTTTTTGTTTTCCAACCAACTCTCTGGCGTAACCTGCACATGTCTCAATCTTTGAGGTATCGGAATCTTGACTTGGAATGCCATGTATTTTTCTTTTCAGGTCGGCGATAAAGTTCTGATCAAGTTCGGAGTGACGTGGCGTTGCTTCGGCCAGTTGAATTTTTTTCCACGCCTCGGTATAGCTCCCGACGGAAAAGAGTGTAATTGCCCAGTTCTGCAAATTCAGAGTATGCTGAGGTGCTCTTTTATACAAACGGGCAAAGCGGATAAAGGCATCTCGGAGAAGGCTATCGTCTCCAGCTTGGACTCCAGCAGTCCCCAAGGCCTTGGCATAATCAGCGGAGAAATCAATATCACTGCCGAGGATGCATTCCGCCTCTGCAAAGAGTTTCAGGGATTCGTCCATTTTGCCGGCAGTAGCTTGAATTGCCGCCATACCCCAAATTGCGCTGCCGTTCGTGGTATCAAGCAGCCAAGCCAGGTTGAAGCGCCGCAGGGCATCCTGAGTGTTGCCCTGACGCAGTAATTTCCAGCCACGGGCTGAAACCTCTTCCGCCGCCTTCTTTCGATCCCCTTTGTAAAGTTTATCTATCCCTGCAATAAACGTTTTATCGGCATTCAGCAGATCTTCGTTTTTCGGTAGAGAACCATACTTTGGAAGCAGACTTACATCTTGGGCTATTGCCATATTGGACATGGGCCAAATTGCCAGGAGAATACACAGAACAAGCGTACGGCAGGCAAATACAAGCACATTTTCTCCTGATTTCATCTGCGAGCGGATCCTTTGAAGAGTAATCAAAAAAGCGGTCCCGTATTTCGAAATCCTTCGACAGTAAAGATATCTTCCACCATAACTTAAATATTACCCAACAGCCAGGAGATTTTAAACACCGGGATTGAGCAGAACCCCTTGCAATAATGAACTTCTCCCTTATCCCCCCCTGGACGCTGTCAGGATTCGTCCGGAGAGGAAAGGAAGTCAGATGGACGGGCTGCCGTCACACCGGAAAGGGTAGGAAATGAAAGGTTTCGCCATCAGGCCGCTGTAAAAAACGGCCTGATGGTCGGGTCATAGTTTTCTTTGACTTTGTCAATAGCCGTATGCGATACTTGATGATGCTCAACGGGCCATGGCATAGACATGGAGGTCGCCAAGCTATGCGGCAAACCGCCGACAGCAGTTTTGTTATTGGTGGATTTTCATCTCGGAGACCGGTTGCCGGACATCAGGGAGGACTTCTCCGTCCCCCTCAACTCTCCATTCATGTGATGCGTGTATGATTGATGAACGTGCAGTTCGGGACGTGATTGAATTCATCCTGGCCGGGAACCGTCAAGAGGCGATGGACAGGCTTGAGGAGTGGGCAGGCCGCTTTCATTGGAGAAGCACGATCATTGACCTGCTCGAACCGGCCCTGGATGAAATCGGCAGACGGTGGACTGCGGACAAGATCAGTCTGGCCGCCGGCTACCTGGCGGGCAAGATCGCCGAGGATGTTCTTCTTAAGGCCGTCCAGGCCGAGGAGGCCGTTCCCGAGACCAAGGGTCCCATTGTTATCGGCAACGTCGAGGACGACTATCATTCCCTGGGTCGAAGGATGATAGGTGTTTTTCTGAGAACGGCCGGCTGGAAGGTGATTGACCTGGGCAATGACGTGCAGGCGACGGATTTTGTCGATGCGGCCGTGGCCCACGATGCCAAAATAATCGGCGTGTCGGCCATGATGCTGACCACAGCGGAGAACATACGGAAAATTCGTCTGGAGATTGATCGACAGGGTCTTTCTATCAAGCTGGCCGTCGGCGGCGCGGTTTTCAAGATCAGGCCCGAGCTGGTAGCGGAGGTGGGCGGCGACGGCACGGCCGCCAATGCCGTCGATGTTCCCCGGCTGATGGATCACCTGCTGGACCCGGGGGAAAAGCCATGAATTCTCTGGAACGTGTTCTCGCAGCGCTTGCGGGAACCCCCCAGCCGCGTCCTCCCTTCACCCTCACCCTGAGCCTGTACGGCGCCAGGCTGACCGGCTGCCCCCTGACCGAATATTACCTCCTTCCCGAACGCTATGCCGAGGGGCAGGAGGCGGTGATGGACCTCTGTTCTCCAGACATCCTGTTCTCCCCCTTTGCCCTGACCCTTGAGGCCCGGGCCTTCGGCAGCGAGCTTAAATTTCTGCCGGACAATCCGCCCAATATCCGCAGACCGGCGGTTCGCTCGGCGGATGATTTCCTCCGCCTGCCATTGCCCGATGCGGAGAGTCATCCCAGCCTGCTCTACCTCCGGGAGAGTGTCCGCCATCTTGCCGGGAAGCTCAACGGCAAAACGCCGATCTGCGGCATACTGACCGCCCCCGTCGATCTGCCGGCCATCATCATGGGCATCGATATGTGGATAGAGGCCATCCTCTTTTCCCCGGAAAAGGCGGCAGCCATCCTGGATATGGCCCAGGCGCATTTTGTCGGGATGGCCAATGCCCTGCTGGCCGACGGGGCAAGCTTTATCGGCCTGACCACTGTGTTCTCCAACCCGCTCATCATGTTCCCCAAAATGATTGACACAGTCATCCTGCCCGCGCTTGCCCGGGCATTCAGGGAGGTGAAAGGCCCCATCGTCTTCCACCACGGGGGAAACCCGATGCTGCCCTATCTCGAGAGGTACCTGTCCCTGCCCAATGTGGCGGCCTTTGCCGTCGATCACCGCGATTCTTTGCCTGAGGCCCGCGATATCCTCGGACCCGACCGTCTGCTGCTCGGCAACCTGAACGGACTGACCCTGCCCAGGCTTCCCGGGGAAAAGGTCCTGGAAAACGTTGACCGCATCCTCGACGACCGGAAAGACGACCCGTGTTTTATTTTTTCAACCTCCGCCGCCGATGTTCCATGGGACACGCCGCCTGAACTGATACAGGCAATCTCGGGGAGAATTCGCGGCTTCGCGAAGGGTGTATGAAGTCTCTGACGGTAATCTGCTGCTCGGTCCTGCGCCGGGAGATTGTGGAAATCCTCAATCAGGACTATCCTTACGCGGAGTCGATTTTTCTTTCCTCCATGCTGCATATGCGCCCGGAAATGCTGCGCAAGGCCATAGACGACGTCTTGCCGGCCGGGCCGGATCGGCCCTGCCTGCTGGTCTATGGCGACTGTCATCCGCACATCAGGGAGACCTGCCGTCCGCCGCATTGCGCCAGGACCAATGCCCGCAACTGCGGCGAGCTTCTTCTGGGGCGGGATCTGTACCGCGCCTTCCGCAACGAAAAGGCCTTTCTTTTTCTGCCGGAGTGGACCAGGAGATGGCGGGAGGTGTTTCAGAAGGAACTCGGGTTCAGGGATCGATCCCTGGCACGGGAGTTCATGCAGGAAAACCAGAGCAGGCTGGTCTATCTCGATACCGGGCTGATCCCGGCGCCGGAAAAGACCCTGGCTGAGATAGCGGAATATTTCAGCATGTCCGTGGACATTGTTTCCATT